>NZ_VRUV01000023.1:0-24316 GCF_008039455.1 Methylobacterium sp. WL116 | reverse complement strand
GTGCTGCGGCCGCGGTCGGCGCATAGGCCAGGGCGACGTTGGCGGCGGCGAGGTTGGGGTCGGCCGGGGGGGCGCCGGTGAACAGGCTCGCGACCGCGCTCGCCGAGGCGGCGACCGGGGCGACCACGGAGGCGACCTCGGTGGAGATGCCCTGGCGCTTGGCCGCGTAATAGTACCCGCGATTGTAGTAGCCGTAGGCCTGCGTGATGTTGCCCTGTGCCGTGCGGTAGGCGCCGGCGAGGTAGGCGACGCCGTATTTGAGGTTCGTCGCCGGGTCGAGGAGGCCGGCGGCGTCGCCCTGGTAGCCGAGGCTGCGCGCGGTGGCGGGCTTGATCTGCATCAGCCCGAGCGCGCTGCCGCCCTTGGCCTTCGGGTTGTAGTTGCTCTCGCGCTTGACCACCGCGTGGACGAAGCTCGCCGGGACGCCGTTCGCCTTCGCGTGCTGCTCGATCAGCGCATCGATGTTGTCGCGGGCTCCCTGCGCGATGGCCGGGACGGTCACGACCGCCAGAGCTGCGGCGAGGAGAAGGCGTCGATGCATCCTGAAGACCCGGTCCCGCTTGTTCTGGTCAAGCTAGGTCGGGGTCAAATGAGGCCGGAAAGCGGCTCGGATGCGGTCGCCGGTGGGCGACGAGACCGGGGGCGCCGGCCTGTGCCCGGCATGCCACAGACGTCGCCCTCCGGGCGTCAGGGCAGGATCAGCCGATCGACCGCCTCGGCGAAGCCGTCGGCATCGTTGGTGTCGGTGAGGTCGGTGGCCGCCGCCTTCACCGCCTCCTCGGCGTTGCCCATCGCCACCGAAACCCCGCTGCGCGCGAACATCGCCCCGTCGTTGCCGGCATCGCCGAAGGTGGCGATGCGGTCGCGCGCGATGCCAAGATGTTGCGCCATCCAGTCCACGAAGCCGCCCTTGTCGATGCCCGGCGGCGTCACGTCGAGGTAGTAGGCCTGGGAGCGGTGCACGACCGCGCGGCCCTCCAGGGCACCGCCGATCTCGGCCTCGCAGGCGGCCAGGTGCGCGTGGTCCCGGCTGACGCCGACGAGCTTGGAGGCGCGGCCCAGCAGGGGGGAAAGGTCGGCGACCACGTTCGGCTCGGCATCGAGGGTCCGGCGCTCGAGGTCCGTATAGGCCCCCGCCGGGTCGCGCAGGCTCCACGAGCCGTCGGCGAAGACCCAGACGTCGAGTTTCGCGGCGACGAGCCGGTCGACCGCATCCCGGGCGGTGGCCTCCGGGATCAGCCGCTCCTCGATCACGGCGAGGTCCGGGCCGACCACCGTCGCGCCGTTGAAGGCGCCCATCGGCAGGCGGAGCGCCAGGGTCTCGACGAGGCCGCGCAGGCCGACCGGCGGGCGGGCGGACGCCACGGTGAAGCCGATGCCGGCGGCGTGCAGGCGCGCCACCGCCGCGATCGTCCCCGGGCTCAGGCTCTTGTCGGTGCCGACGAGGGTGCCGTCGACGTCCGAAATCACGAGGTCGATGCGCCGTGCGCTCATGCGGATTCACTTCCGGTCCCGTTTATCTGCGCGACGACCCGCTCCGCGACCGTCTCGGGGGGATCGTCGATCCCGACGACGATCGGGTGCTCGTCGGCGGTCGGCGGTTCGAGGATCGCGAACTGGCTGTCGAGGAGCGCCGGCGCCATGAAATGCCCGTGACGACCCGCCAGCCGGCCGGCGATGAGCGCCCGGCTGCCGTCGAGGTAGACGATCCGCACCCGCCGCGAGCCGCCGGTGAGCACCTCGCGATAGGCGCGGCGCAGGGCCGAGCACACGATCACGCCGGACTCGCCCCGCTCCAGCCGGTGCTGGATCCAGACCGCGATCGAGGCGAGCCAGGGCGCCCGGTCCGCGTCGTCGAGGGCGAGCCCGGCATGCATCTTGGCGACGTGCTCGGGCGTGTGGAAGCTGTCGCCGTCGACGAAGATCCAGCCGAGCCGCTCGGCGACCAGCGCGGCCACCGTGCTCTTGCCCGAGCCCGAGACCCCCATCACCACGAGCACCTGCGCGGCGGGCCGCCCCGCCTGGTCGTTCGATCGGGACGGGCTCACGGGGCTGCGGCTCCGGGTTCGGGTTCGGCGGCGGGATCGCAGCGGACGGATAGCACGCCGCCCGCCCGAGGGGAGAACGGCCGCGTCTCAGCCGGCGCCCTTTCGAAGGCTGGGCTGAAGGTCGGCGACGATCGGGCGGACCGCCCGGTCGCGGAGGAATTGCGGCCCCAGCACCATCCGGAAATAGTCGTACGGGCCGGGCCGCTCGTTCGACATCAGGAACTGGAAATGCATCCGGAACGGCTTCCGGCAGACCTTGGCGTAGGTCTCCGGCGTGAGGATGTCGCGCACCTGCGCGGAGCGTACCAGCGGGTTGGCGATCGGGCCGCCGGCGAGCGGCAGGTCGAGGTCGAGCACGGGGTTGAAGCCGGGGAAGTTCATCCAGTCCTGCGGCGCCTGCACGTCGAGCCAGACGATCCGGCGCGAGGCGATGAGCGTGGCGACCTCGGCGCGGACGTGATCGGCGAAGGGCTGCGCGGCGACGAGGGGCAGGCCGGACCCGAGCGTGACCAGGGCGAGGGCCATGTCGTCCGCCCCGAGCTTCGGGGCGCGGGCCAGGATCCGGGCGGCGACTTCGGCGGCCGTGAGGCCGCCGGTGGAGTGGCCGACGATCATCACCTCGTCCGGCCGCTCGCCGCGGGCCTCGGCCTCGGCGATCCGCGCCAGGACGCGGTCGGCGAACACCTCGAGCCGCTCCGCGTAGTCGCGCCGCCAGCCGTTTCCGTGCTGCCAGTTGAACACCCAGTCGTTCAGCAGCTGCCAGAAGAAGAACCGGTTGAGCAACGCCTCGATCGCGACGATCCAGGCGATCCCGGCGACGACGGCGAGGGGCAGGGTCACCCAGGGCGGCCAGCCGAGGCTGTGACCGAACCAGTCGCCGAGATGGGCGTGCACCATCGTCCCGATCGCCGCGGACAGGGCCGTGAGCAGCACGACCATGACGAACGGGTAGATGACCACGTTCCCGTAGAGCCAGTTGAGCCGGTAGAACCGGAAGATCAGCCCGCGCAGCAGGGCATGCAGCGTGCCGACGACCAGCAGCAGGACGCTCAGGACCCGCGGCCGGCGGAAATCCCGCGCGACGAGGTCGTCCCAGAGCAGCACGTCGTAGGACGTCGCCGCACGCCCCGGATCCCGGCCCGGACCGACCGTCCAGCTCTGGACGAGGCCGTCCGGGCTGAGGACCGCCGGGGAGATGTCGGGCCGCGGATCGCCGAACCGCTTCGCGTGCCGGAGGAGCTCGCGCACGAACAGGAGGCGATAGCGGGTCCGCGCCTCCGGGTCGTAGCCGGGAATGAAGAACACGTGCCGTCGGCGCACCGTGCCGGGCCGCTCGGCCTGCAAGTCCGGCGGTGTGTAGGAGAGGGGCAGCCTCATGAGCGAGGAAGTTATTCCAAGTCGTGCGATGTATCGCGGGGCGGCTCGATTGCCATCCCATAGAGCTTCATTTGTACGAAAACCAGATCGCGCTTCCGGCGGGCGGCATCCCCTGCCCTCCGACCATCGGATCGCGACGGCTTCGTGTGTGCAGCGGGGATCATCACCCTCGATCCGGGCCTGCGCGGCTCAGTGTGTCCGCCCCGCTACGGACAGGGGGCTTCCGTTCGGCTAGGCGTCGAAGCCTCGAAAACGATCAGGCGATCCTGGATGCGCGTCCTCCCTCTGCTCCTGCTCACTGCGCTCGCGGTGTCGGGCTGCTCGGTTCTTCCGGCTTCGGGTCCGACGGCGCGTGCCGTGGAGGCGGGGGCGGAGCTGTCGACGCCGGAGGGGCTGCTGGCGCGCTACGAGCTGGTGGACGTGACCCCGGCGGTGATCGAGGCCCTGCGCGGGCGCCCGCTCGACAGCCTGCTGGCCTCCTTCGGCGACAAGCGCCCCTCGATCGAGCCGGTGATCGGGGTGGGCGACTACGTCTCGGTCTCGGTCTGGGAGGCCGGGTCGGGCGGCCTGTTCTCCGGCCCGCTCGTCGCCGACCGGTTCTCCGCCGGCTCGAAGTCGGCGCTGATCCCCGAGCAGGCCGTCGGCCGCGACGGCGCGATCTCGGTGCCGTATGCCGGGCGCATCCACGTCGCCGGACGCCGCACCCAGGACGTCCAGACGCTGATCGAGAACGAGCTCGCCGGCAAGGCGATCCAGCCGCAGGTGCTGGTCTCGGTCACCAAGCCGATCTCCCAGGCCGTCACCGTCACCGGCGAGGCGGTGGCCGGCGCCCGCCTGCCGCTGTCGACCGGCGGCGACCGCCTCCTCGACGTCGTGGCCTCCGCCGGCGGCGTGCGCTCGCCCGTCTCCGAGACCTTCGTGCGCCTCTCGCGCGGGGACCGCACCACCACCGTGCCGATGACGACCCTGGTGGCCAACCCGCGCGAGAACATCTACCTGCGCCCCAACGACGTGCTCACCCTGGTGCGCGACCCCCAGACCTTCCTGGCGGTCGGCGCGCTCGGCAACGCCACCGAGCTGCCGTTCTCGGCCGAGGGCATCACGCTCGCCCAGGCCTTGGCCAAGGCCCGCGGCCTGTCCGACTTCCAGGCCGACCCGGCCGGCACCTTCGTGTTCCGCTTCGAGCCGGCCGCCGTCGTGCGCCGCCTCAACCCGGCCTCGCCGCTCCTGACCACACCCGTGGTCCCGGTGGTCTACCGCATCGACATGCGCGACCCCAACAGCCTGTTCACCTCCCAGGCCTTCCGCATGCGAAACCGCGACCTCGTCTACGTCTCCAACGCCCCCTTCACCGAAGTCTCCAAGGTCGTCAGCGTCTTCTCCACCGTCGCAGGCCCCGTCGCATCCGCAGCCTCCGTCTACGCCTACTCACGGTAGGCGTTTTCCCCGCCCGACGCGGTGCCTCCGTGCGCGATGCGTCGCCGGTCGACTTGCCCGATCGCGGGTTTTCCCGGAAACAGGCGGCCGTCCGGGACGCGGCTCGGTGTTTGGTCCGCTGCCGTGCCGGAGGTGCGTCGATGCCGAGAAGGGGCCTGATGACGATCGGACGCGCTTCCCGGTTCGACCCGACCCTGGCCCAGTCCCGCATCCGCAGCCTCCGTGCCGGCCTCGCGCTGGCGGTGCTAAGCGTGGTTCCCGCCTGCGCCGACGTGGTGGTCGGCGTCGCGGTCCCGCGCTCGGGCGCCTACGTCTCGGTCGGCGAGCAGGTGCTGCGCGGCGTCGAGGCGGCGGCCCGCGACGCCAACGCGAAGGGCGGCCTCGACGGGCAGGCCATCCGCCTCGACGTGCAGGACGACGCCTGCGATTCCAACACCGCCACGGCGGTCGCCAACCACTTCGTGCGGTCCGACGTGGGCCTCGTCGTCGGGCACGTGTGCTCGAACGCCTCGCTTGCGGCCTCGGAGATCTACAGCCAGAACGGCGTCGCGATGATCACCGCGGCCTCGGTCTCGGCGAGGTTGACCGATCGCGGTCTGCCGACGATCTTCCGCGTCTGCGGCCGCGACGACGACCAGGCGCGCCTCTCGGCGATCGTGCTGGCCGAGCGCTTCCGCGACCGCAAGATCGCCTTGCTCCAGGATCTGACGCCGGCCGCGCGCGCGCTCGCCACGGCGACCAAGGACAACCTCAACCGCATCGGCATCAACGAGGCGCTGCTCTCCGCCTTCTCGCCGAGCGATGCCGACGACGCGGCCTTGGCCGACCGGCTGAAGGCGGCCGGCATCGAGGTCGCCTATTACGGCGGCGACGCCGCCGAGATGGGCCGGCTCGTGCGGATCTCGGCCGAGCGCGGCTTCCGGCCGCAATGGTTCGGCACCTCCGCGATCGCCACGCCGGATTTCGCCAAGATCGCCGGCGGGGCGAGCAACGGCGTGCTGATGACCTTCTACCTCGACCCGAGCCGCCAGCCGGCGGCGGCCGAGGTGGTGAAGGCGTTCAAGGCCGAGGGCGGCGACCCGACGGGCTCGACGATCTACGGCTATGCCGCGCTGCAGGCGCTGGTCGCGGCGGCCAACTTCGCCCACACGCAGGACCCCAGGCGCATCGCCGCGACGCTGCACGCCGAGCGCTTCGACCTCGTGCTCGGGACGGTCGGCTTCGACGGAAAGGGCGACGTCACCGCTCAGGGCTACGTGCTCTACGTCTGGAAGGACGGCGTCTTCACCCCCGCGCCGAAGTAGCCCGTCCGCTCAGGCGGCCTCGGCGGCGTCGACCTCGGGCCCGCGGCCGAGGCCGCGCAGCAATTCGGCGAGGTGCGGGCGCACGCCGAGCTGAAGCTTGTGCAGGCACCGCACCGCCGCGTCGAGCGTGCCCCACGGTCGAGCATCGCGTCCGCGAAGCCGATCATCCGCGCGTTCGGCCAGGCCGGCTCGCGGATCGCGTGCAGGCGCCGGACCAGGACCTCGGCGTCGGTCTCCGGCTCGGCGTCGCTCATCAGGATCAGCAGCGCCGCGGTCGAGCGCGACAGGCCGTAATGGCAGTGGACGAGGAGATGCGCGGCAGGTCCCGCCTCGCGGTCGCGCCCGAAGGCCAGGATCGCGGCGACGTGCTCGGGCTCCGGCGGGACGAGCCCCTCGCCCGGTCCGAGGCAGTCGTGGAAGTGCAGGGTCGTGCGCCGATGGGGGCCGTAGGCGGCGAAGTCCGCCGGCTCCGGCGTGCCCGGATCCAGCAGCGACAGCACCCGGTCGACGCCGCGGTCGCCGTGGCGCGCAAGCTCTTCCAGTCCGCAGACGGTGTGGAGGGTGATGGAGGCGGGTGTCACGACGGCGGGGCCTAGCACGGCACGTCGACGGTTTCGAGACCCGCACCGGACGTGCTAGGGGCCGCGGGATCGCAGCCGATGCCGAGGGAGGTGCCATGACGACCGTGAAGCGACGTGCGCTCCTCACCGCTGGGCTCGGAGCCGCCCTCGCCTCCCCCGCTCTTGCTTCCCCAGCACTTGCCGCCACCCCGGCCCAGGGCGGTCCCGAGGTCCGTTGGCGGCTCGCCTCGGCCTTCCCGAAGAACCTCGACATCCTATTCGGCGCGTCCGAGACGCTCGCCCGCATCGTCGGCGAGGCGACCGACGGCCGCTTCGCGATCCAGGTGACGGGTCCCGGCGAGCCGGTGCCGGCCGACGGGCTTCTCGATGCGGTCGCGGCCGGCACCGTCGAGATGGGTCACGGGCCGGCCACCGTCGCGGCCGGCAAGGATCCGACGCTCGCGCTCGCGACCGCGCTGCCCTTCGGCCTCAACGCCCGCGGCCAGAACGCGTGGTGGCTCGCCGGCGGCGCCAACGACCTGTTCGCCGACCTGCTCGCGAAGAACGGCCTGGCGAGCCTGCCGGGGGGCAACACCGGCGCCCAGATGGGCGGCTGGTTCCGGCGCGAGATCAAGACGGTCGCCGACCTCCAGGGCCTGAAGATCCGCATCGGCGGCCTCGGGGCGCAGGTGCTGGCCAAGCTCGGCGCCGTGCCGCAGGCGGTCCCGGGGCCGGAGATCGCGGCCGCGCTCGAGGCCAAGCGCCTCGACGCCGCCGAGTGGATCGGCCCCTACGACGACGAGCGCCTCGGCCTGCAGAAGGCCGCGCCGATCTACCATTATCCCGGATTCTGGGAGGGCGGCGCCATGCTGCACTTCTGGCTCAATGCCGAGACGTGGAAGGCGCTGCCCAAGCCCTACCGGGCGATCCTCCAGGCGGCCTCGGCCGAGGTCGCCGCGGACGTCCAGGCCAAGTACGACGCCCGCAACCCGGGTGCGCTCCGCCGGCTGGTGGCGACCGGGGCGCAGCTCCGCCCGTTCCCGCAGGACGTGATGGAGGCGGCGCTGAAGGCCGCCAACGACGTCTACGCCGAGATCGCGGGCAAGAACCCGGACTTCCGCCGCATCTACGAAGCGATGAAGACCTTCCGCAACGAGGAATATCTCTGGTTTCAGGTGGCGGAGTATACCTACGACAATTTCATGATCCGTGCGCGGGCGCGCGGATAAGCGCGGTGCCGCGGTTTCGGTTTTCGTGGCAAGATTGCGATCCTCGGAGGTTTGCCCGCGGCTGCAAGTCCCAAGCCGTCGCGGGATCGCACCGAAACTGTCGCGGAACAGCGTTCGATAATGCCCGATGACAATCTCGTTCCCGAGACCTTCGACGACGTGCCGGAGCGCTCCGGGCGTTGCCTGATCGTCGGCGTCGGGGTCTCCGCCGGCGGGATCGAGGCGCTGGAGGGCTTCTTCCGCGGCATGCCGAGCCTGCCGGGGCTCGGGATCGTCATCGTGACGCATCTGAGCCCGTGGCGCGAGAGCGTCCTCCACGAGATCGTCTCGCGGTTCACGGACCTGCCGGTCGAGGTGGCCGCCGACGGCCACGCGGTCGCGGAGAACCACGTCTACGTCCTGCCGGCCGATGCCGTCGTCGGCATCCGCAACGGGATCCTCGTCGTGCAGCGCCAAGGCGCCGACCAGCGCGAGCGGCACCCGGTCGACATCTTCCTCAGCGCCCTGGCGGCCGACCAGGGCGAGTATTCCGGCGGCGTCATCCTGTCGGGGGGCGATTCGGACGGGACGCTCGGCATCAAGGCGATCAAGGAGCACGGCGGCATCACGCTGGCCCAGGTCGCCAACGGCGACGGGCCGCAGCACCCGGAGATGCCCTCCAGCGCGATCGCGACCGGGTACGTCGATTTCGGCGTTCCCTCCCACGAGATGGGCGACAAGCTCGTCGCCTACCGCCGAAGCCTGTCGATGACCGATGCGATCCTGGCCGGCGGCGGTCCCGACGAGGCCGGCCGGTCTCCCGACGCGCTGCGCGGCGAGATCTACGCGATCCTGCGCGCCCAGGTCGGGCACGATTTCGGCGGCTACAAGACCAAGACCTTCCTGCGCCGGGTCCAGCGCCGGATGCAGATCCTCCAGGTCGAGGCCGTCGCCGCCTACGTCGAGCGGCTCCGCCGGGATCCGGCCGAGGTCTCGGCCTTGTTCCGCGACCTCCTGATCAACGTGACCACGTTCTTCCGCGACGCCGACGCCTTCGCCGTCCTGAGCGAGAGCGTCATCCCGAAGCTCTTCGAGGGCCGCGGCGCCGACCAGACCGTCCGGGTCTGGGTGCCGGGCTGCGCCACCGGCGAGGAGGTGTTCTCGCTCGCGATCCTGATGCTGGAGCACATGGAGACGCTGAGCGCGGTCTGCCGCGTGCAGATCTTCGCCACCGACATCGACGAGCACGCCCTCGGCGTCGCGCGGACCGGCCGCTATCCGGAGCAGCTGCTCGACGGCGTCTCGCCCGAGCGCCGCCGCCGCTTCTTCGTGCGGGACGGGGCGAGCTTCGTGCTGATCAAGCCGGTGCGCGACCTGTGCATCTTCTCGCCCCACAGCGTCATCCGCGACCCGCCGTTCTCGCGGCTCGACATGGTCTCGTGCCGGAACCTGCTGATCTATTTCGGGCTCAGCATCCAGAACCAGGTGCTGCCGACCTTCCACTACGCGCTGAAGCCCGGCGGCTTCCTCTTCCTCGGCATGTCGGAGAACCTGAGCCAGTTCGCCGACCTGTTCGCGCCGATCGACAAGAAGCACCGCATCTTCCGCAGCCGCGCCGACCACGCGACGGAGCCGCGCGTTCCGCTCGCCCTCAGCGGATTGCGCGCGATGTCCCAGATCGGAGATCTGCGGCCGCGTCAGTCGGGCAGCAGCAGCCTGGCGCTTCGCCATTCGGTCGAGGTGCAGGTTCTCGAGCGGTTCTCGCCGCCCCACGTCGCCGTCAACCGCCAGGGCGACGTGGTCTACTACTCGAACCGGACCGGCAAGTACCTCGAGGCGGCGCCGGGCCTTCCCACCCGCCAGCTCCTGACGATGGCGCGCAAGGGCCTCAGGCTCGAGCTCCGGGCGGCGTTCCGCGAGGCGGTCGACACCAACGCCCAGGCGGTGCGCGAGGGACTCGTCGTGGAGGGCGACGACGGCCGCGTGCAGATCGTCACCGTGACCGTCGAGCCCCTGGTGGCGCAGCGCTCCGAGGAACCGCTGTTCCTGGTGCTGTTCAGCGACGAAGGGCCGTCGATCAGCCGCGAGGCGGCGCAGAAGCGCTCGGTCTCGGCCCAGGACGAGGTCGCGCTCCAGCTCGAGCGCGAGCTGCGCGAGACCCGCGAGCGCCTGCAATCGCTGATCGAGGAGTACGAGACCGCGCTGGAGGAGCTGAAATCCTCCAACGAGGAGCTGGTCTCGGTCAACGAGGAGCTGCAATCGACCAACGAGGAGCTGGAGGCCTCGAAGGAGGAGCTGCAATCGGTCAACGAGGAGCTCTACACGGTCAACGCCGAGCTGAACGGCAAGGTCGAGGCGCTGGACCGCGCCAACACCGACCTGCACAACCTCTTCGCCAGCACCGACATCGCGACGGTGTTCCTGGACGCGAAGCTGGTGATCCGCAGCTACACCCCGGCGGTGACGGAGATCTTCAACATCCTGCCGAGCGACCGCGGCCGCCCGATCACCGATTTCGCCGGCCGGCTGACGCTGCCGAACCTCGCCGAGGACGTCGCCGCGATCATGCGGGGCAGCGACACGATCGAGCGGCAGATCGACCGTGGCAAGGACGCCGCACGCTTCCTGGTGCGGCTCGCGCCCTACCGGAACGGCGAGAACCGGATCGAGGGCGTCGTCGTCAGCTTCATGGACGTCACCGTGCTCGCCCGCGTCGAGATGAGCCAGCGCGTCCTGGTCGCGGAGCTGCAGCACCGGACGCGCAACCTCCTGGCGGTGGTCCAGTCGATCGCCCGCCAGACCCTCGGGACCGGGCCGGCGGTCGAGGGCTATGCCGAGCGGCTGAAGGCGCTCGGCCGGGTGCAGGGCCTGTTCGGCCGCTCCGACAGCGGTGCGGTCGACCTCGCCGAGCTGGTGCGGCTCGAGCTGCGTGCGCATGGCGGCGAGGAGAACGACCGGATCACCGTCTCGGGGCCGGCCGTCGCCCTCGACTTCGAGCACGTCCAGACCTTCGCCCTCGCGCTGCATGAGCTGGCCACCAACGCGGTCAAGCACGGTGCCCTGGCGCAGGCAGAGGCGCGCCTGGCGATCGGATGGACCTTGGGCGCGAGTCCCGCCGGCGGGCGGCTGCTCGTCCTCGACTGGATCGAGAGCGGCGTCGTCATGCCGGCCGCGCCCGAGCGCCGCGGCTTCGGGCGCGACCTGATCGAGAAGGCCCTGAGCTACAGCCTTCGCGCCCAGGCCCGATTCGAGCTCGGGACGGACGGCGTCCGTTGCCGCATCGAGATGCCCCTATGAGTTGTAGCGTCAAGAGGTTACACCTGTATCCGTCAGGCGGCGTGACCGGCGCGGCCTGCGCGGCGGCCAGGTTCGAGACGGCATGACCAATCCCTTCATTCGGAAGCTGGAGAACTTCACCCGCTTCTCCCTGGCGGATCGGAAGGCGCTCTCCGACGCGACCGCCCAGAACCTCCGCCGGCTCGGCGCGCGCGAGGACATCATCAACGAGGGCGACGAGCCGCGGGCCGTCAACCTCGTCCTGGAAGGCTGGGCCTGCCGCTACAAGCAGCTGCAGGACGGGCGCCGGCAGATCATCGCGTTCTTCCTGCCGGGCGACCTCTGCGACCCGCACATCTTCACCCT
Organism: Methylobacterium sp. WL116; assembly: GCF_008039455.1. Classification (NCBI taxonomy): domain Bacteria; kingdom Pseudomonadati; phylum Pseudomonadota; class Alphaproteobacteria; order Hyphomicrobiales; family Methylobacteriaceae; genus Methylobacterium; species Methylobacterium sp. WL116. Next base: position 12,740 of record NZ_VRUV01000023.1, on the reverse strand, counting down.
GCGCCGCATGGATCACGCCGTCGCCTCCCTGACGCCGGTGACGCTGGCCCGGATCACGCAGGAGACCATCGAGGGCATGACGGCGGCCTCGCCCCGCATCGCCGAGACGCTGTGGTGGGAGATGCTGCACAACGCCGCCGTTCAAAGGGAATGGACCGTCAGCCTCGGGCAGCGCTCGGCCGTCGAGCGCCTTGCCCACCTGCTCTGCGAATTGTATCTGCGCCTGCGCGCGGTCGGCCTCACCGAGGGGACGGCCTACGACCTGCCGGTGACGCAGGCCGACCTTGCCGACACCCTCGGCCTGTCGAGCGTCCACGTGAACCGAACCCTCCAGGAGCTGCGCGGCGCGGGCCAGATCACCTGGAAGGGCCGACGCGTGACGATCCACGACCTGCCGGCGCTTATGGCGCTCGCCCTGTTCGACCCCGGATACCTCCACCTCGATCACGAGGGCGCGCATCTCGATGCGAACTGAGGTCGGCCTCGCACCGGACGCCGAGACCTGCCAAGCTGCCCCGGAACGAAGCGACCGCTTCGCAGGGACCGGGGCCCGATGACCATCGACGGTCGGATCGCCGCGCTCGAGGCCGAGAACGCAGCCCTGCGTCGGCACCTCGGCGCGGCCGGGCTCGACCTCGGGTCGCCGCCGGCGACCTCGACCGCACCGGCGATGGTCGCGGTCCTCCATCGGACCCGCAACACCCTGGCGATGATCCGCGCGATCATCCGGCGCTCGGCGGACACCGATCGCAGCGTCGAGGAGTGCCTGATGCGCCTCGACGGCCGCCTCGGGGCGATCGCCCGCGTGCAGAGCGCGGGGATCACCGCTGCGTTCTGCGGCATCGACCTGCACTCGATCCTCGCCGACGAGCTGCTGGCCCTCCTCGCCCGCGAGGGCGAGCAGGTCGCGATCGAGGGGCCGAAGGTTCTGCTGGCGCCCCGCGCCGCCGAGGTGTTCGCGCTCGCCGCCCACGAGCTCGCCAACAACGCGATGGAATACGGGGCGCTGACGATCCCCGACGGCCGCATCGCCGTCGCCTGGCGCCTGGAGCCCGGCGCGGCGGCACCGATCCTGTCGCTCACCTGGACCGAGACCGGGCTGCACGACCTGCCGGCCGAGCCCGCGCGCTGCGGCTTCGGCACCGAGATGCTGGAGCACACGCTGCGCTACGAGTTCGGCGCGAAGACGAGCCTGGCCTACGCTCCCGGCGGCCTGCGCGGCGCGATCCGCTTCGCTCTGGTGCCGAGGATCGGCATCGTGCACGACCCGTCGGCGGACGAGGACGGGCTCGACGCGTAGGTTGTTTGGATCGGACGGTCAGGCCCCGAACAGCGCGCGGGCGATCGCGCCCGGTTCCACCGGCTTCTCGCAATGGGCGACGTCGGCGTAGCGCGGCGGCACCATCTCCCGGTCGTAGCCGGTCGCGAAGACAAAGGGGATGCCGCGTGCCGCCAGCGCGTCGGCCAGCGGAAAGACCATCTCGCCCTGCAGGTTGATGTCGAGAACGGCGGCATCGAGGTGGCGCGTCTCGGCGAGCAGCGTCAGGCCGTCGGCGACGGTGGCGGCCGGCCCGACCACCTCGGCGCCCCCCGCCTCGAAGCTGCGCGCTAGGTCGGAGACGATGAAGTCGTCGTCCTCGACGAGCAGGACGCGGCGCTTGGCCAGCGAAGCCGGCACGGTTCGGTCGCCGAAGGGGTCCATCGTGCTCACGGTTCTTCCAGCCTCGTATCCGGCGACAGTATCGCACGGATCCGCGCGAGAAAGCGGCCGTGAACGCGCGGCGGGCGCGTCCGGCGGTCAGGGCGTGCGCTTGCGCAGCACGAAGGTGCCGTAGGCGAGGAATTTCTGCGCGCGCTTGCCGGTGTCGACCTCCGTCGTGAACACGTTCCCGCGCGAGTCGACGGCAAGGTTGTGGACCCAGTGGAATTGCCCGGCGCCGCGCCCGTTGCGGCCGAAGGCGCCGAGGGTCTTCCCGGTGGCGCGCGACAGGGTGCGGACCTCGTTGTTCGCCCCGTCGGCGTTGAGGAGGAAGCTCTCGTCGGCATCGGGCCATAGGGCGAGTTCCCAGACCGAGCCGTTGGCGCGGGTGTTGGTCTCGACGAACATCTCCTTCACGAAGCTGCCGTCCTTCCTGAAGACCTGGATGCGGTCGTTGGTCCGGTCGCAGACGTAGACGAGCCCGTCGCGTGCGATCTTCACGCAGTGGACCGGGTTGGCGAATTGCTGCGACGGGGCGGCGGCGGGATCGTAGGGCGGCAGCTTGTCGTCGGTCGGCGGCCGGCCGTAGGCGCCCCACATGCGCTTGAACGCCCCGGTTTCGGAATCGAACACGATGATGCGGTGGTTGTAGTAGCCGTCGGCGACGTAGACCTCGTTGGCGGCCGCGTCGAAGTCGACGTTGGCGGGCTTGCCGAGCCGGCTGGTGTCGCGGCTGTCGGTCTGCGGCCCGGACTTGCCGATCTGCATCACGAACCGCCCGTCGACGGTGAACTTGAGCAGCTGCCCGTCGTTCGCGCCGTTGCCGGCGATCCAGACGAAGCCCTTCGGATCGACCTGGATGCCGTGCTCGTTCTCGGGCCAGTCGTAGCCCTGCCCCGGCCCGCCCCAGGAGCGCAGCACCGTGCCGGCCTGGTCGAACTCGAGGACCGGGGGCGCCGGCTTGCAGCACTTGGTCCGCGGCGGATCGAGGCTCGCCGCCTTCTCGTCGTCGGTGAGCGTGCGCGGGCGCTGGACCACCCAGACATGGTCCTGGGCATCGACCGCGACGCCGGCCGCCTGCCCCATGATCCAGTCGTTCGGCAGCGGCTTCGGCCAGGCCGGGTCGACCTCGAAGGTCGGCACCTCGACGGCACCGCACGGACCGACCGCCGTCGCGGCCCAGAACAGCCCGACCGCCAGCGTCTCGCCGAGCTTAGGCATGTGGATCTCCTCCCGGCGGCGCACTTCCGGCGCCTGCGGGCGCAGTCTGCGGCGGGTCTCGGCGGGAGGCCAGGGGGCGGGGGTGTCGGCGCGGCGCGACGGGTGACAGATCCACCACAACCGTCGGGCGCAGCGCCTCGTGACGACCGCGCCCAAGAAAAAAGGCCACTCCCGAAGGAGCGGCCCGAAGTCTAGGGAGGAAACGCCCAAGAAGGGCAACAGGACCGCGACGCCATCGCCGTCCCGCGCTGCACAATCTGATCCTCCCGATCGGAAATGCAAGGGGTTTCGGTCAGTGATCCTGTCGTTTCTCGCAGGCCGGCTCGGGTCGATCGCGGCATGTGTTGAAAATGTCGCAGGCGCGCGCACCCGTTTTTCGGCCTTCGATGGCCGGGCTGCCGCCGGTCGATAATCGGTAAGTCTATGACTAGGAACAGGTTTTAGCACCCCCGCCGGAGCATCGAAGCGGGCGGGACCGCTTGCGATCGCGTCTCGCGCGCAGCGGGACGATCGCGCTCCACGCTCTAGCTGAGCCGACACGGTTCCGCGATGCGAGCCGGACGGGGACGACGCGACGACATGGCGATTCACGAAAAGCGCTTCCGGGTCCTCAACGATGCCGCACCGCGGCAGGGCGGAACCTACGTGCTCTACCTGCTGCAGCAGGCGAACCGGGCGCATCACAATCCGGCGCTCGAATTCGCGATCGAGGAGGGCAACCGTCTCGGCCTGCCGGTGGTGGCCTGCTTCGGGCTCCTCGACGGCGCCAGCGGGTTCCCCGAGGCCAACGCCCGGCACTACGCCTTCCTGCTGCAGGGGCTCGCCGATGCGAAGTCTGGGCTCGAAAAGCGCGGCGTCGGCTTCGTGATGCGCAAGGCCTCGCCCGCCGAGATCGCCATCGACCTCGCCCGCGACGCAGCGCTCCTCGTGCTCGATCGCGGCTACCTCGCGATCCAGAAGCGCTGGTACGGCGAGATCGCGAAGGCGGTCGAGGCCCGCGTCGTCCAGGTCGAGGGCGACGTCGTGGTGCCGGTCGAGGTCGCCTCCTCCAAGCACGAGTTCGCCGCCCGCACGCTTCGGCCCAAGCTGCACAAGCTCTGGGACGACTTCCTGGAGCCGCTCTCGGCCCGCAAGGTCGCGCACGGGGCCGACGGCCTGAAGCTCGCGAGCGAGATCGACGTGTCCGACCCGATGAAGGTCCTGGCCGGCATGAGCCTCGACACCGAGATCGCACCGGTGAAGCGCTTCGTCGGCGGCGAGACCCAGGCCCGCAAGCGCCTGAAGGCGTTCCTGGCGGACGGGCTGTCCGGCTACGGCAACGGCCGCAACCGGCCCGAGGCGGCGGCCGCCTCGCACATGAGCCCCTACCTGCATTTCGGCCAGATCTCGCCGGTGGAGATCGCGCTCGCCGTGCGCGCAGCCAAGGACGGCGACGGCGACGACCGCGGGGCGTATCTCGAGGAGCTGATCGTCCGGCGCGAGCTCGCCTCCAACCACGTGTTCTACACCGACGGCTACGACGACTACGCCAAGGCGGTGCCGGACTGGGCGCAGAAGACGCTGGCCGAGCACGCGGACGATCCGCGGCCCTACCGCTACACCGAAGCGCAGCTCGCGGCCGGCGAGACCCACGACCGCTACTGGAACGCCGCTCAGGCCGAGATGCGCGAGACCGGCTACATGCACAACCAGCTGCGCATGTACTGGGGCAAGAAGATCCTCGAATGGTCGCCCTCGCCGAAGGTCGGCTTCGAGCGGACGCTGCGGATCAACAACCGCTACTTCCTCGACGGGCGCGATGCGAACTCGTTCACCAACGTCGCCTGGGTCTACGGCCTGCACGACCGCCCGTGGGCACGCCGCAAGGTGTTCGGCACCGTGCGCTATCAGAGCGAGAACTCGCTCAAGAAGTTCGATGCCAAGTCCTACGTGAAGACCGTCGAGACGCTCTGCGCGGCGGAGAAATAGCCGCCCTGCCCCTCGGGGCATAGCAAGCTCCTCGCGGGAGCATGTTCCAAGATCACCGGATCGGGGAACATGCTCTTCCTTGTCGTGAAGTCGCATTTTTCTCACGCGAGCCGCCATTCACCGCGTTCGAAAATGCTTTAAGCCACGGGGGCTGACGCAACCCGGCTCCGGTCGGCTTGCCGAGGCGAGCGTGCCCCGTCCGTGTCGAGTTCTCGCGCCATGCCGCCCCGTTTCCGCACCCGCGCGTCGATCGCGCGCCTGCGCAGCGCCTCGATCGGGGCCTATCCGCTCTGGCGCGGACGGCTGCTGTTCCTGGTCGGCGGCATCTGCGTCGGCCTCGCCGCCGTCCTGATGGCGCGATGCGCCGACGCGGCGCAGGTCGGCTTGAAGGCGCTCGTCGGCGTATCGCCGCTGGCGGCGCTCGTCGTGACGCCCGCCGGCTTCGCGCTCGCCGCCCTGCTGGCGCGAACGGTGTTCCCGAACTCGCAGGGCTCCGGCATCCCGCAGGTGATCGCGGCGCGCCACACCCGCGATCCGGGCTTTCGCCACCGGCTGATCTCGCTCCGCGTCGCCTTCGGCAAGATCGTGGTGATGACGCTGGGGCTCGCCTGCGGCGCCTCCTCGGGCCGCGAGGGGCCGACGGTGCAGGTCGGCGCGGCGATCATGGCCGCGGTCGGGCGCCTGACGCCGGACCGGCTGCCCGGCCTGATCCTCGCCGGCGGTGCGGCCGGCGTCGCGGCCGCCTTCAACACGCCGCTGGCCGGCATCGTCTTCGGGATCGAGGAGCTCGGCCGCGCCTACGAGCCGCGCTCGTCCGGCCTGATCGTCGCCGGCATCGTCGCGGCCGGCCTCACCTCGCTCTGGCTCGTCGGCAACTACACCTATTTCGGGACCAGCGACGTGACGCTGCCGCTCGGCAAGGGCTGGCTCGTCGTCGTCGTCCTCGGAGCGGCGGGCGGCTTCGCCGGCGGCGTGTTCAGCCGCCTCGTCATCCTGTTCGCGCGCGGGCTGCCGGGCCGCGCAGGCCGCTGGATCGCCCGGCATCCGATCGCCTTCGCGGGTCTCTGCGGCCTCGGCGTCGCGCTCGCCGGGCTCGCCTCGGGCGGGTCGGTCTACGGAACCGGCTACGAGGAGGCGAAGGCGCTGCTGCACGGCGATTCCGCGGCGCGGCTCGACTTCGCGCCGTTGAAGTTCTGCGCCACCGCCCTGTCGGCGATCAGCGGGATCCCCGGCGGCCTGTTCGCGCCCTCGCTCGCGGTCGGGGCCGGCCTCGGGGGCATGCTGCAGGACGTCTTCCCGGGCGTGCCGATCGGCGCGCTGGTGCTCACCGGCATGGTCGCCTACCTGGCCGGCGTGCTGCAGGCGCCGATCACCGCCTTCGTCATCGTCACCGAGATGACCCAGGACCACGCGATGATGATCCCGCTGATGATCGCGGCGGTGCTGGCCGACGCCGCCTCGAAGACGGTCTGCCGCACCGGGCTGTACCACACGCTCGCCGAGATCATGCTCGCGCGCGCCGAGCCGGCGAAGGACGAGACGCGAATCGAGGGCGAGAAATAACGGATCGAACGCGCGCGCGGGCGGGAACGGTTGAGCTTGGCCCGCATTGATCGGTCGCCTTCCCTGCCGGCCGTTCGCCGGTTCGTTCCGGAGTGTTCGGCATGACCCTTCTCAAATGGGCCCTCATCTGCTTCGTCGTCTCGGTGATCGCCGGCGGCCTCGGCTACACCGGGATCGCCTCGGGCGCCGGATCGCTCGCCCGCATCCTGTTCGGCATCTTCCTGGTCATCGCCATCGTCATCGTGGTCATCGCCTTCGCCGTCGGGCAGGCGGTGTTCTGAGGCCCGGACGGTGGCCTCGGATACGCGGCCGGGCGCCGTCCTGAACGGGCGCACCTGCCTCGTCACCGGCGCCACCTCAGGGATCGGCTACGAGACCGCCCTGGGGCTGGCGAAGGCCGGCGCCCGGGTCGGCATCGTCGGCCGGGACGCGGGGAAGGTCTCCGCCTCGGCGCGCGCGATTTCTGCCGCGGTGCCCGGGGGGGCGGTCGACACCTTCGTCGCCGACCTCTCGTCGCAGGCCGAGATCCGGCGTCTGGCGGGCGAAGTCCGTGCCGCCTACCCGCGCCTCGACGTGCTGGTGAACAACGCCGGCGCGATCTTCGACCGTCGCCTCGTCACCGTCGACGGGTTGGAGCGCACCTGGGCCCTCGATCATCTCGGCTACGTGCTGCTCACCCTCGAGCTCCTCGACCTGCTGAAAGCTTCCGGCCGGCCAGGTGCCGCGTCGCGGATCGTCAACGTGGCCTCGGCCGCCCACACCCGCGGCCGCATCGCCTTCGACGATCTCCAGGCCGAACGTTCCTACGGCCCGATGCGGGCGTATGCGCAGGCCAAGCTCGGCAACGTGCTGTTCACCTACGCGCTGGCCCGCCGCCTCGCCGGCACGCCCGTCACGGTGAACGCCCTGCATCCGGGGGTGATCGATACCGGCTTCGCCAAGAACACCGGGGGCGCGTTCGGCTTCGCCTGGAACCTGATCCGGCCGTTCCTCACCAAGCCCGCCGAGGGCGCGACGACGACGCTGCACGTGGCGACCGCGCCAGCGGTCGAGGGCGTGAGCGGCCGCTACTTCGCGCGCAGCCGCGAGACGGGGTCGTCGCGCCACAGCCGCGACGAGCGCGTGCAGGAGCGGACCTGGGCGCTGAGCCTGCAGCAGATCGGGCACGTGCCCCGGTAGGTCGCACCCGACCTTTTCCCGGACCGTCAGCCGGCCGTCGCCTCAGCGGCGACCCTGCCCATCGCGGGTACGGATGCCGCGCGCGCCTGCGCCTCGATGAACACGCGGGTCACGTTCGGGACGCGGGCCTTCAGGTCGCGGTCGAGGCGCGCCGAGACCCGTTCGACCTCGCCCGCGCTGAGGTCGTCGGCCATGTCGAGGCTGACGTTCACCAGGATGTCGGATGGGCCCATGTGCTGGGTCAGCACCTCGTTGACGGTGTTCACCCCCGCTTCCGCGCCGACCACCTCCTGGATCGCCGCGACGACCTCGGGGTCGGCGGCCTCGCCGATCAGCAGCCCGTGGGTCTCGATCATCAGGAAGATCGCCATCCCGACCAGCACGAGGCCGATGCCGACCGACGACCATCCGTCGAGGGCCGGCCTGTCGAGGACGTGCGCCAGCACCACGCCGGTCAACGCGATGACCAGGCCGATCAGGGCGGCGACGTCCTCGACCAGGATGGTGAACAGCGCCGGGTCCTTGCTGCGCCGGATCGCGCTGAGCGGCGAGCGGTCGCCCTTCTCGGCCCAGAACGCGCGCATCGCGACGAAGCAGGAGTAGCCCTCCGCCGCGACCGAGAAGCCGAGGATGGCGACGTTCACCCAGAACCCCGGCAGCGGGTAGCCGAACAGGCTCGCGTCGGCCGCCGGCTCGGGGTGTCGGATCTTGTGGGCGCCCTCGTAGATCGCGAAGATGCCGCCGCCGAGAAAGATCAGCAGCGCGACGATGAAGGCGTAGAAGTAAACCTCGCGGCCGTAGCCGAACGGGTGCTTGGCATCCGCCGGCTTCTTTGCGCGCTTCAGGCCGACGAGCAGCAGGATCTGGTTGGCGGTGTCCACCACCGAATGCGCGCCCTCGGCCAGCATGGCGGTCGAGCCGGTGAGGAAGGCGCCGACGAACTTCGCCACGGCGATGGCGAGGTTGGCGCCGGCGGCGGTGTAGATGGCGCCGGTGCTCTCATGTGCCATGCGTGTGGGGTCCTGTCCGATCGCCGGGTCGGATCGCAGCTGGGCCGCAGCGATCCGACCACAAGCGCATGGACCGCCGGGGAGTTCCGGCGGCGTGGACGCCGGAGGCGGGCCGGTGCATCCTGGATGCCGCAACCACGGGTGCCTGCATGCCGGATACGACCTACGACGCCGACAACATCTTCGCGAAGATCCTGCGCGGCGAGATTCCGGCGCACCGGGTCTACGAGGACGCCGACACGCTGGCCTTCATGGACGTGATGCCTCAGGGCCCCGGCCACACCCTGGTGATCCCGAAGGCGCCCGCGCGCGGGCTGCTCGACGCCGAGCCCACTTCGCTCGCCGCGCTCGCCGCCAGCGTGCAGACGGTCGCACGGGCGGTGAAGGCGGCGTTCAAGGCGGACGGGCTGACGGTGTTCCAGTTCAACGAGGTGGCCGGGGGGCAGACGGTGTTCCACCTCCACGTCCACGTCGTGCCCCGCTTCGAGGGCGTGCCGCTCCAGCGCCACGAGGGCGGGATGGCCGATCCGGCGGTGCTCGCGGACCACGCCCAGCGGATCCGCGACGCCCTGAAGGGCTGAGGCCTCAGGCGGCGGTCGCTGCACCGGTCGGCGCCACCCCGGTCAGGAGCCGGCGCAGGGCCGCATTCTCGGCTTCGAGCTCGCTCACGCGGCGGAGCAGGAAGGCGATGGAGGTCTCGTCCACTGCAGGTTCGGCGGCGGGCACCGCCGGCGCGGCCTTGGGCGTCTCGACCGCGAAGGTGATCCCGACGCCGTCGGCGCGCCGCCAGCGCATCGCCGAGCGGTAGGTCCGCTCCTTCTGCGGGATGAAGAGGTCGAACATCTCCGGCAGCGTCGCGGTCTCGCTGAGCACGAGACGCGCACCCGTCGAGGAGAAGTCCCGCACGAGGCAATCCATGCTCGAGGAGCCGTTGTTGAACAGGATGCGTCCCTTGAGGAACACCCTCTGCCGGACCTCGTTGCGATTCTCCGACGACATGAAACGAGCCTCAGGACCGAAAATTCAGGCTCGATCGTCCCACGGCGCCCCTTAAGGAATGCTCGCCGCGATCGCCGACTCCGCCCGGCTCACCTATAAAAAGCGCCGGTCTACGGTCTGGAACAGGTAGAAGCCGTTGAAGCGGACCCCGGTCTGCGCGGCGCGGCCGTCGAAATCGAGGGGGAGACCCGAGCTCTCGTCGAGCTTGCCCCCGAAGGTCCAGCGGCCGCCGCCGAGGAAGCTCGGGACGCGGCTGGACTCGGGAACGGCGCAGCACAGACCCTCGACGCTCTTCAGGCGGAACAGGTTGTAGCTCTGCATCGGAGAATCTCCGCTCAGCCGACCCCTCTGGCCGGATCCGTCTTACCCGACGATCCGGCTTGACCGTGTGGTTAATCACACACTCTGTCCGGTTTGTGTCGATCCGGTTTCGGGGACGTTGCGCTCCAGCTCGTCGAGCCAGATCCGGGCCGAGCCGTCGGACGGCGCACGCCAGTCGCCGCGCGGGGAGAGGGCGCCCCCGGCGGAGACCTTCGGCCCGTTCGGCAAGGCCGAGCGCTTGAACTGGCTGAACCCGAAGAAGCGGGACAGGAACACCCCGAGCCAGCGCCGGATCTCGGGCAGGCCGTAGGCGACGCGCTTGTCGGCGGGAAAATCCGGCGGCCAGGCGCCGGCCGCCGCATCGCCCCAGGCATGCAGGGCCAGGAACGCGATCTTCGAGGGCCGGAAGCCGTGGCGCAGCGTATAGAACAGCGTGAAGTCCTGCAGCGCGTAGGGGCCGATCGTGGCCTCGGTGCTCTGCGGCGCCGCGTCGGCCTCGGCGGGCACCAGCTCGGGCGAGATCTCGGTGTCGAGCACCGCGCTGAGCACGCGCCCCTCCTCCGTGCCGAACTGGCCCGAGGCGATCGTCCAGCGGATCAGGTGCTGGATCAGGGTCTTGGGCACCCCGGCGTTGACGGCGTAGTGGCTCATCTGGTCGCCGACGCCGTAGGTGCACCAGCCGAGCGCCAGCTCCGACAGGTCGCCGGTGCCGACGACGATCGCGCCGGCGTGGTTGGCCAGCCGAAACAGGTAGTCGGTGCGCAGGCCCGCCTGCACGTTCTCGAAGGTGACGTCGTAGACCGCCTCCCCCGCAGCGTAGGGGTGGCCCATGTCGGCGAGCATCTGGCGCGCGGCGGGTCGGATGTCGATCTCGGCCGCGGTGGTGTCGAGCGCCCGCATCAGCGCGTGCGCGTTCCCCTTCGTCGCCTCCGAGGTGGCGAAGCCCGGCAGGGTATAGGCCAGGATGTCCGAGCGCGGATACCCGAGCCGGTCGAACGCCTTGGCGATCACGATGAGGGCGTGGGTCGAATCGAGGCCGCCCGAGACGCCGATCACGGCCTTGCGGGTGCCGGTGGCCTCGAGGCGCTGGGCCAGCCCGGCGACCTGGATGTTGTAGGCCTCGTAGCAATCCTGCGCGAGGCGGGCCGGATCGGCCGGCACGAAGGGAAACCGCTCGATCCGCCGGATCAGCCCGAGGTCGCCCGTCGGCGGATCGAGGCGGAACGACGCCCGGCGGTAGGCCGGGCGGGAGCCCGGCCGCGCGTTGTCGTCGAAGCTGCCGGCCTGCAGGCGCTCCTGGGCCAGCAGGTCGAGGTCGATGTCGGCGAACGTCGCCACCGGCCCGGCGGCGAAGCGCTGCCCTTCCGCCAGCCGCACGCCGTTCTCGTCGATGCTGGTCTGCCCGTCCCAGGACAGGTCGGTGGTGGATTCGCCGAGCCCCGCGGCGGCGTAGATGTAGGCGCACAGGCCCCGCATCGAGGCGGCGCGCGAGAGCAGGGCGCGCGACTCCGCGCGGCCGACGGTGATCGGGCTGCCCGAGAGGTTCGCCAGCACCGTGGCGCCGGCGAGCGCGGCGTGCATGCCCGGCGCGTCGGGCACCCACAGGTCCTCGCAGATCTCGACGCCGACGATCAGGCCCGGCACGTCCTCGGCCGCGAACAGCTGGTCGGCGCCGAACGGGACCGCGTGCCCGGCGAAGCGCACCGTCTCGGCCGCGATGCCGGCGCCGGAGGCGAAGTGGCGCTTCTCATAGAACTCCCGGTAGTTCGGCAGGTGGATCTTCGGGACGATGCCGAGGAGGCGGCCGCCCTGGATCGCCAGCGCCGCGTTGTAGACCCGGTTGCGCCAGCGCACGGGCGCACCAACGAGGAGGAGGGGGCGCAGGGCCGCCGAGGCGGCGATCAGCCGTTCCGCCGCCGCCTCGACCGCATCGAGCAGCGTCGCCTGCAGAAGCAGGTCCTCGATGGCGTAGGCCGAGAGGGCGAGTTCCGGGAACACGGCCACCGCGACGCCTTGCCGGTGACAGTCTTGCGCCAGCGCCAGGATCGCGTCGGCGTTGCGCTCGGGGTCCCCCGGATGGCTGCGCCCGGTGCAGGCGGCCACGCGGGCGAAGCCCTGGGCGTAGAGGGACCGGAAGTCCCGTGGGAGTTGGGTGGGTGCCAAGGGCGTCACGACCCGCGCGAGGGAGGAGTTCCGCGCCACCTTACCGCCTGGCGGCCCGCCCCTCCAGCGGCCCACGCCGGACCGGTTTCAAGGCTCTGTTAACGACGTTCGGCCTAACTCGGATCGACCGTTCCGGGCGGGACGGCCTTCCGTGTTTCGAGTTTTTGAGAACCCATGCGCGCATCGGGACGGCCTCCCTATTCTCATCGCGACCCCTCTCGCCCCAGTCGCGGCGGCGACCGCCCGAGCCTCACGCTCGGCGCGCTGGCCCATCGGCTGATGTCGTTGCGGGCCAGCCTGACGCGGCGCCTCGTCGGCGGGCCGCAGCGCCCGAGCTACGCCATCGCCGGTACCCGGCCGGCGCCGAGCTGGCTCACGCCGCCGAACGCGATGCTGGGTCGCGGCGCCGAGCCGGATGCCGGCGGCTGGACCGATTCGCGGGCCGGCCAGGATGCCGTGTTCGCCCATGCCTGGCCCGCCGAGATCTTCGACGACCGGGCGACCCTCGACATGCTCGACGGCGCCCGGCCCGAGAGCCGGATCGACGCCTCCGCCTCCTCGCCGGGCGTGCTCGTGCGCTCGCCGCGCCGGCCCGCCGCGATCACGCCGGAGGACAT
>NZ_VRUV01000239.1:0-6821 GCF_008039455.1 Methylobacterium sp. WL116 | reverse complement strand
CGCCGGAAGAGCGCTCCGCCTCCGCCAGGAAGGCGGCCGCCACCCGCAAGGCGAATCGCGGCGGCTGACCCCTGCTGCCGGCGGCGGTCGCCAAACGGCGGCGATCCGGCTACCCTCCGACGAGCGCTCGCGGACCTGGTTGGCCAAAAGTCCAACTTGCCAAGGCCTCCCAACTGGCTTTGGCTGCGATCGGCCAGCGAGAAGCCGAAAAAGGCCGGCACGCCATGCCGGAACCGCACGGAGGAACAGCACCATGAACAAGCCGGAATTCCTGGCCGACGCCAAGACCAAGTCGCCGTTCTCGGCCCGCTACGACAACTTCATCGGCGGGCAGTGGGTCGCGCCGGCGAACGGCCGCTACTTCGAGAACACCTCGCCGATCACCGGCCGGGTCATCTGCGAGGTCGCCCGCTCGGACGCGCAGGACGTGGAGAAGGCGCTCGACGCCGCCCACGCCGCCAAGGACGCCTGGGGCCGCACCTCGGCCGGCGCGCGAGCCCGAATCCTCAACAAGATCGCCGACCGGATGGAGGAGAACCTCGACCTGATCGCGCTGGCCGAGACCTGGGACAACGGCAAGCCGATCCGCGAGACGGTGAACGCCGACATCCCGCTCGCCATCGACCACTTCCGCTACTTCGCCGGCTGCATCCGCGCCCAGGAAGGCGGCATCTCCGAGATCGACCACGACACGGTCGCCTACCACTTCCACGAGCCGCTGGGCGTCGTCGGCCAGATCATCCCGTGGAACTTCCCGATCCTGATGGCGGTGTGGAAGGTCGCCCCGGCGCTCGCCGCCGGCAACTGCATCGTGCTGAAGCCGGCCGAGCAGACCCCGGCCTCGATCCTCGTGGTGCTGGAGCTGATCGCCGACCTGCTGCCGCCGGGCACGCTCAACGTCATCAACGGCTTCGGCCTGGAATGCGGCAAGCCGCTCGCCTCCTCGCCCCGCATCGCCAAGATCGCCTTCACCGGCGAGACGACGACGGGCCGGTTGATCATGCAGTACGCCTCGCAGAACCTGATCCCGGTGACGCTGGAGCTCGGCGGCAAGTCGCCGAACATCTTCTTCGCGGACGTGGCCAACGAGGACGACGACTTCTTCGACAAGGCGCTCGAAGGCTTCACCATGTTCGCCCTCAACCAGGGCGAGGTCTGCACCTGCCCGAGCCGCGCGCTCGTGCACGAGTCGATCTACGACCGGTTCATGGAGCGCGCGGTCAAGCGCGTCGAGGCGATCACCCAGGGCTCGCCCCTCGATCCCACGACGATGATCGGCGCGCAGGCCTCGTCCGAGCAGATGGAGAAGATCCTCTCCTACATCGACATCGGCCGGCAGGAGGGCGCGCAGGTGCTCACCGGCGGCGCGCGCAACGTGAAGGACGGCGATCTGGCCGACGGCTTCTACGTGCAGCCGACGGTGCTCCAGGGCCACAACAAGATGCGGATCTTCCAGGAGGAGATCTTCGGGCCGGTGCTCTCGGTGACGACCTTCAAGGACGACGCCGACGCGCTCGCCATCGCCAACGACACGCTCTACGGCCTCGGCGCCGGCGTGTGGACCCGCGACGGCACCCGCGCCTACCGCTTCGGCCGCTCGATCCAGGCCGGCCGCGTCTGGACCAACTGCTACCACGCCTACCCGGCCCACGCGGCCTTCGGCGGCTACAAGCAGTCCGGCATCGGCCGCGAGAACCATCGCATGATGCTCGACCACTACCAGCAGACCAAGAACATGCTGGTGAGCTACTCGGCCAAGAAGCTCGGCTTCTTTTAGGCCTGCGAGAAACCGCCCCGGCCGCCAAGGCCGGGGCTTCGGTCTCGACCGCAAGACGACGTCGCCCGAGACGACCTTGCCCCGGCCCGCAACGGCCGGGGCTTTTTGCCGGTGCCGATCGCCGCCCGGCGCGGGCCCCCTGCATTTCGGCGCGGCGCGATCCACATAGGATCGAGCCGGGCGATCACGGCGAACGGGAGCGACGCATGACGGAGACCGCGACGACCGAGACCACCGCCGAGCAGGCCGGCGTCGACGGCACGCCGTTGCGGGTCACCGCGACGCCCGCCGCCCTCGAGCTGATCGCGGAGCTGCGGGCCGAGCACGGCCCGGTGATGTTCCATCAGTCGGGCGGGTGCTGCGACGGCTCCTCCCCGATGTGCTACGGCGTCGGCGACTTCATCACCGGCGACGGCGACGTCCATCTCGGGCAGGTCGGCGGCGCGGACTTCTACATCAGCCGCCCGCAATTCGCGGTCTGGAAGCACACCCACATCATGCTCGACGTGGTGCCCGGGCGCGGCGGCATGTTCTCCCTCGAGAACGGCCGCGAGAAGCGCTTCCACATCCGCTCGCGCCTGTTCACCGCAGCCGAGAACGCGGCCCTCGACAGCGTCTGCAAGCTCTGAGCGCCGCCGCCGGTCCGCGCGGGCTCAGCGCGCCTCGGACCGGTCGCCGGCCAGCCTTTCGGCGCGGGTGCGCTCGTCGGCGGTGAGCCCGGCGAGCGCCTGGTCGAGCCAGGCATCCGACAGCCCCTGTCCGGCCGCCGTGAGGTTCCAGGCCGCGGCCTCGACCGGGTTTTTCGGCACGCCGCGCCCGGTGGCGTAGAGCCGTGCGACGCGGTTCTGGGCGATGGCGTTGCCGCGGGCGGCCGCGTGCAGGAAGTAGCGGGCGGCGCGTCCCTCGTCCTTCGGCAAGCCCTTGCCGTTGAACAGCAGAATCGCGAACTCGACCTCCCCGGCGAGGTCGCCGTTGTCGGCCGCCCGCCGGAACAGCTCGGCCGCCTTGGTCGCGTCCTGCGGCACGCCGCGGCCCTGCAGGTAGAGCACCCCGAGATCGTGCTGGGCCGGGCCGATCTCGCCGTCGGCGGCCTTGCGGAACATCGTCGCCGCCCGCGCCAGGTCGGCCTCGCTGCCGCTGCCGAGCAGCAGCAGCGCGAAGTTGTAGGCCGCGGTCGGCGAGCCGTGCTCGGCCGCCTGCTCCAGCCAGCGCCGGCCGGCCTTCGGGTCCTTGGGCACGCCGCGCCCGTCGAGGGACATCAGCCCGAGCGAGGACATCGCCCCGGGCTCGCCCTGCGCCGCGGCGAGGCGGTACCAGTCGGCGGCCTTCACCGGATCCGGCTTGATGCCGAGGCCCTGGTTGTACAACTCGCCGAGCAGCGTCATCGCCGCCGCGTCCTTGCGGTCGGCCTCGATCCGCTTCGTCGCCTCCCGGAACGCGGTCACGTACTGCCCGCGCTGATAGGCGCCGTAGGCGAAGTCCGGCGTGCGGTCGGTCGGCGGCGGGCGGGCGCCGCCGGAATAGCCGATGGTGTAGGGGGTCGGCAGCTCGCGCATCGGCGGCTTCACCGGATCGGTGCCGGGCGTCTTGGCCGGCTCGACCGTGCCGGGGGACGCGACGGCGGGGCCGCTGGTGGAGACGGCCCCCCCGGCCATGAGCAACGCGAATCCAAGGGCGCGGAGTCGCCTCACGAGGCGACCTCCGACAGCGACGTCTGCAGCGTCGCGATGCGTGCGGGATCGTCCATCCACAGGCCGCTCTCCAGCCCGACGAACTCGGCGCCGGTGGCCGCGAGCCCGGCGATCTCGGTCTCGGCGCAGGCGACGCCGATGCATGGGGTCTCGAAGATCTCGGCCCACCACGCGGTGCGCTCGCGCACCGCCTCGGGTTCGGCGGCGACGCCGTCCGGGTAGAGGCCGCCGAACATCAGGTAGTCGATGCCCGCCTCGCCCGCATCCATCGCCGCGTGCCGGGTCTCGATCCCGCCCACGCCGAGGATCCGGCCGTCCCGCAGGCGCCCGCGCAGCTCTTGCAGCGTGCCGTCCTCGGGCTTGTCGACGTGGATGCCGTCGGCGCCGCCGCGGGCCGAGACGCTGACGAGGTCGCCCGGGAAGCCCGCCGCGGCGACGACCAGGGCCGCCCCAGCCGCCTGCACGGCGGGGGCGACGCGCTTGACCAGGGCGATCAGGCTGCGCTCGTCGGACGGCGCCAGCCGCAGGATCACCGCGGCCACGTCGCCGGCGCCGCAGGCGCGCTCGAGCGCGGGCAGCAGCGCGTCGACATGCTCGGGCCCGACGCGATGCGGCGTCAGCAGGGTGAGGCGGGGTGCGTCGGTCATGCGCCCTGATACCGCCGCGCAGCGCGTCGGGGAAGCGGAGAGGGACGTTTCAGGGGCTGCGAAGGCGATCGATCCCGCCGTCCTGCGCAGACCTTGTCAGGCCCGCTCGTCATTCCGGGGCTGCGCGAAAGAGCTTGGAATTCGGAACCACAGGGCGCGATCGGTTCGGCTCCGTCGGCGGATCCGGATTCCGGGTTCGCCCTTCGGCGCCCCGGAATGACGGGTATGGGGCGATCGGGTGGAGGTGAACCCTCCGATCGCCTGGAACGAAGACGGGTCGCCTCAGTTCGCGTTGATCTTCGGGTCGAGCGAGCCGTTGGCGTAGCGCTTGGCCATGGCCGAGACCGAGATCGGGCGGATCTTCGAGCCCTGGCCGGCGGTGCCGAACTCCTCGAAGCGCTGCTTGCACAGCTTGGTCATCGCCTCCATGGCGGGCTTGAGGTACTTGCGCGGATCGAACTCGGACGGATTCTCGGCCAGCACCTTCCGGATCTGGCCGGTCAGCGCCATGCGGTTGTCGGTGTCGATGTTGATCTTGCGCACGCCGTGCTTGATCCCGCGCTGGATCTCGGCGACCGGCACGCCCCAGGTCGGCTTCATCTGGCCGCCGTACCGGTTGATGATGTCCTGCAGCTCCTGCGGCACCGAGGACGAGCCGTGCATCACGAGGTGGGTCGTCGGCAGGCGGCGGTGGATCTCCTCGATGACGTTCATCGCGAGCACGTCGCCGTCGGGCTGGCGGGTGAACTTGTAGGCGCCGTGGCTGGTGCCCATCGCGACCGCGAGCGCGTCGACCTTCGTGGCGGCGACGAACTTCACCGCCTCGTCCGGGTCGGTGAGGAGCTGGTCGTGGCTGAGCACCCCTTCCGCGCCGTGGCCGTCCTCGGCCTCGCCCTCGCCGCTCTCGAGGGAGCCGAGCACGCCGAGCTCGCCCTCCACCGAGACGCCGGCCCAGTGCGCCATCTCCGACACCTTGTGGGTGATGCCGACGTTGTAGGCGTAGTCGGCCGGGGTCTTGCCGTCGGCCTTGAGCGACCCGTCCATCATCACCGAGGTGAAGCCGTACTGGATCGCGGTGGCGCAGGTGGCCTCGTCGCTGCCGTGGTCGAGATGCATGCAGACGGGGATGTGCGGGTAGATCTCGACGAGCCCGTCGATGAGCTTGGCCAGGACGATGTCGTTGGCGTAGGCGCGGGCGCCCTTGCTCGCCTGCAGGATCACCGGGGAATCGGTGGCGTCGGCGGCCGCCATGATGGCGAGCCCCTGCTCCATGTTGTTCATGTTGAAGGCCGGCACGCCGTAGCCGTACTCGGCGGCGTGATCGAGAAGCTGCCTCAACGTGATCCGCGCCATCGTCCGTGCTCCGTCTAAGCTCTGTTCGGGTCTGTGGGGGAAGAACGCCGTCACGGCACGCCTGGATCGCGTGGGGCGGCGCGAAATCGTTTCGCGGCTCAGTCCTTGGCGCGCAGCGCCTCGACGCCGGGCAGGGTCTTGCCCTCCAGCCATTCGAGGAAGGCGCCGCCGGCGGTCGAGATGTAGGAGAACCGCTCCGACACGCCGGCATGGTTCAGGGCGGCCACGGTATCGCCGCCGCCGGCGACCGAGACCAGCTTGCCGGCCGTGGTGCGCTCGGCCGCGTGCCGCGCCGCGGCGACCGTGGCGGCATCGAACGGCGTCATCTCGAAGGCGCCGAGCGGGCCGTTCCAGACCAGAGTCGCGGCTTCGTCGATCGCCGCGTCGATCTCGGCGACCGATCTCGGGCCGGCGTCGAGGATCATGCCGCCCTGGGGCACCGCGTCGACGGGCACCGTCTCGTTGGCGGCATTCGCCTTGAACTCGGAGGCGACGACCGCGTCGACCGGCAGGATGATCCGGCATTTCGCGGACTCGGCCGCGGCCAGAATGCGCAGGGCGGTCTCGGCGAGGTCCTTCTCGCACAGCGACTTGCCGACCGCCTTGCCCTGCGCGTGCAGGAAGGTGTTGGCCATGCCGCCGCCGATCACCAGCATGTCGACCTTGGTGACGAGGTTCTCCAGCAGGTCGATCTTCGACGAGACCTTGGCGCCCCCGACGAGCGCGATCACCGGGCGCTTGGGCGCCTCGAGCCCCTTGGTCAGGGCATCGAGCTCGGCCTGCATCAGGCGTCCGGCATAGGCCGGCAGGCGGTGGGCGAGGCCTTCCGTCGAGGCGTGCGCCCGGTGGGCGGCCGAGAACGCCTCGTTGACGTAGACGTCGCCGTTCGTCGCGAGCGCGTCGGCGAAGGCCGCGTCGTTCTTCTCCTCGCCGGCGTGGTAGCGGGTGTTCTCCAGCAGCAGCACGTCGCCGTCCCGCATCGCGGCGACGGCGGTCGCGGCGGCCTCGCCGACGCAATCCTCGGCGAAGGCCACCGGGCTTCCGAGCTTGTCCGACAGGGTGGCGACGACGGGCCAGAGCGAGTCCTTGGCCTCGCGCTTGCCCTTCGGCCGGCCAAAATGGGCGAGCAGCACGACCTTGCCGCCCTGGCCCGCGATCTCGCGGATCGTCGGCACCACGCGCTCGATCCGGGTCGCATCGGTGACGCGGCCGGCCTCCATCGGGACGTTGAGGTCGACGCGGAGCAGGACGCGCTTGCCGGCGAGCGGGCCGGCATCGTCGAGGGTGCGGAAGGCGGTCATGCGGTCGGGCTCCGGTCGGCTTTCGGTCAGCGCGCGGGCGAAGGGGCGGGGG
>NZ_VRUV01000238.1:0-6888 GCF_008039455.1 Methylobacterium sp. WL116 | reverse complement strand
GTGCTGCGCGCCGGCGGATCGGTCCAGGCGCCGTTGGGGGCGGTCTGCGCGCAGGCGGCCGTCGTGCCGAGCGCCAGGCTCAGCATCAGGGTCGCCCTGAGGATTCCACCGGCTCCGATCGACATCGCGCACTCCCTGGCGGATGGCGGCGGCAGCGCGGACGACGCTGCCTGCCTCGGCACAATTCTTACCGAGATCTTACGACAGCGTCCACGAGGAT
The DNA here is from genome assembly GCF_008039455.1 of Methylobacterium sp. WL116. Classification (NCBI taxonomy): domain Bacteria; kingdom Pseudomonadati; phylum Pseudomonadota; class Alphaproteobacteria; order Hyphomicrobiales; family Methylobacteriaceae; genus Methylobacterium; species Methylobacterium sp. WL116. The sequence continues at coordinate 6,668 of NZ_VRUV01000238.1, read as the reverse complement.
TGTCCTCGCCCGGTGCTGCGCGGCACGCGATCAACAACGTACCCGCGGCGACCAGTGCACGGCGATCGGGCCTGCGCCCGAATGCCGTCCGGCGCTACTCCGCCGGCACGCCGTGCCCGCCCGGCGCCCGCACCGCCGGGGTCGCGGCATCGGCCTTCTCGCCGGCGAGCACGTCCTTGCGGCGGAAGAGCCGCATCACGACCACGAAGAACACCGGCACGAAGAACACCGCCAGGATGGTCGCCGAGATCATGCCGCCCATCACGCCGGTGCCGATCGCCTGCTGGCTCTTCGAGGCGGCGCCGGTGGCGATGGCGAGCGGCACCACGCCGAAGATGAAGGCGAGCGAGGTCATCACGATCGGGCGGAACCGCAGCGTCGCCGCCTCGATCGTCGCGTCGACGATCGAGGTGCCCGGCTTCCACAAGTCCTTGGCGAACTCCACGATCAGGATCGCGTTCTTGGCCGACAGGCCGATGATCGTGATCAGCCCGATCTTGAAGTAGACGTCGTTGGGCAGGCCGCGCAGGTAGACCGCCGCCACCGAGCCGATGACGCCGAGCGGGATCACCAGCAGCACCGAGACCGGGATCGCCCAGCTCTCGTAGAGCGCGGCCAAGCACAGGAACACGATCAGCACCGAGAGCGCGAGCAGCAGCGAGGCCTGGGACCCGGCCTGCTTCTCCTGCAGCGACTGGCCGGTCCAGGTGTAGCCGAAGCCCTTGGGCAGCTGGCCCATCAGCCGCTCCATCTCGGCGATCGCGTCGCCCGACGTGTAGCCGGCGTTGGGCTCGCCGGTGATGCGGACCGACTGGTAGCCGTTGAAGCCGACGATCTGCTGCGGCCCGACGCTCCATTTCAGGTCGGCGAAGGAGGACATCGGCACCATCGTGCCGGAGGCGTTCTTCACCCCGTAGTTCAGGATGTCGGTCGCCTGCATCCGCTGGAGATCCTCCGACTGGACGATCACGCGCTGCATCTTGCCCCGGTTCGGGAAGTCGTTGGTGTAGACCGAGCCGAGGTTGACCTGGATCGTCGCGTTGATGTCCTCGAACTTCACCCCGAGCGCGGCGGCCTTCTCGCGGTCGATGACGAGCTCGGCCTCGGGCGCCGGCGGCAGGCCCTCGATCTTCATCTTCTGCAGCACCGGGCTCTGCATGGCGAGCTTCAGGAGCTGTTCCTGCGCGGCGAGCAGCGCCGAGTAGCCCTTCTGCGCCCGGTCCTGGAGGCGGAACGAGAAGCCGGCGGCGTTGCCGAGGTTGTCCACCGGCGGCGGCTCCTGCGCGTCGACGATCGCGTCGCGATAGCCGGAGAGCGCCTTGTTGGTTCCGGCCACGAGCGCCGAGGCCGCGTTCGCCGCGTCGCGCTCGCCCCAGGGCTTCAGCGTCACGAAGGCCTGGCTGGTGTTCGAGCCCTGGCCGGAGAACGAGAAGCCGTTCAGCATCGTCACCGTGGCGACGCCGGGCTGGGCCAGCAGATGCTCCTCGACCTTGCGCACGGCGGCCTGCGTCCGGTTGAACGAGGCGCCGGGCGGGGTCTGGATGTCGACGGTGAAGAAGCCCTGGTCCTCCAGCGGCAGGAAGCCCTCGGGCAGGCGCGCGAAGGCGAAGGCGACGCCGGCGACGAGCGCGAGGTAGACGATCATCACCCGGCCGGACTTCTTGATGAACCACGCGGTGCCGCGGCCGTAGCGCTTGGTCTCGCGGTCGACGATGCGGTTGAACCAGCCGAACACGCCGCCCTTGGAATGGCCATGGCCCTTCGCGACCGGCTTCAGCAGCGTCGCGCACAGGGCGGGGGTGAGCGAGAGCGCGAGCACCGCCGAGAACGCGATCGAGGTCACCATCGCGATCGAGAACTGGCGGTAGATGATGCCGACCGAGCCGGGAAAGAACGCCATCGGGATGAACACCGCGATCAGCACCAGGGTGATGCCGATGATCGCCCCGGTGATCTGGTCCATCGCCTTCTTGGTCGCGTCCTTCGGCGACAGGCCCTCCTCGGTCATGATGCGCTCGACGTTCTCGACCACGACGATGGCGTCGTCGACGAGGATGCCGATGGCCAGCACCATGCCGAACATCGTCAGCACGTTGATGGAGAAGCCCGCGAGCAGCATCGTGCAGCAGGTGCCCATCAGGGCGATCGGCACGACGATGGTCGGGATCAGGGTGTAGCGGATGTTCTGCAGGAACAGAAACATCACCACGAAGACGAGCACCACCGCCTCGACGAGGGTGTGCAGCACCTTCTCGATCGAGGCCTTCACCGCGGGGGTGATGTCGTAGGGGATGTCCCACTTCAGGCCCGGCGGAAAGAACTGCGACAGCTCCTCCATCTTCTTGCGGATGGCGCCCGCCGTCTCTAGGGCGTTGCCGTCGGGCGCCAGCGTCACCGAGATGCCCGCGGCCTGGCCGCCGTTGAGGCGAGTCGAGAACTGGTAGGCGTCGCCGCCGAGCTCGATCCGCGCGACGTCGCGCAGGCGCACGTTCGAGCCGTCCGAGTTGGCGCGCAGCACGATCGCGCCGAAGTCGTCGACCGAGGCGAGCTGGCCCTTGACGATGATCGGCGCGGTGATCGCCTGGCTGTAAGGGCTCGGCTGCGCGCCGACGGCGCCGGACGCCACCTGAATGTTCTGGTTGCGGATCGCGTCCGTCACGTTCTCGGCGGTGAGCGAGAGCCCGCGCAGCTTGTCCGGGTCGACCCAGATGCGAAGGCTGCGCTCGGTCGAGTACAGCGTCGCGCGCCCGACCCCGGGAATGCGGCGGATCTCGTTGATGACGTTGCGGATGAGGAAGTCGCCGAGCCCGATCTCGTCCATCTTCCCGTCGGTCGAGACCAGGGTGATGATGTTGAGAGTGGCGGCCGACGCCTCCTCGACCAGGATGCCCTGCTGCCGGACTTCGGCCGGGAGGCGCGCCTCGACGCGCTTGAGGCGGTTCTGCACCTCGACCGAGGCCAGCGCCGGGTCGGTGCCGGGCTGGAAGGTCGCGGTGATGTTGACCGCGCCGAACGAGTCGCTCGTCGACTCGAAGCTCATGATGTTGGCCGCGCCGTTCAGCTCGTCCTCGATCAGCCGGGTCGTGCCGGTGTAGAGGCTCTCCACCGAGGCGCCGGGATAGGCGGTCGACAGGGCGATCGCCGGCGGCGCGATCACCGGATACTGCGCCACCGGCAGCAGCGGCAGCGCGAGCGCGCCGCCGAGGATGATGAACAGCGCGACGACCCAGGCGAAGACCGGCCGGTCGATGAAGAAGCGTGCCATGGATGTTCCGGATCAGCCTGTCGGGTGGTCGGTCGTCGGCGCGTCGTGATCAGCGCATCTTGCTCAGCGCGTCTTGGCGGCGGCCTCGGCCTTGCCGTCCGAAGCCTTGCCGTCCGAAGCCTTGCCGTCCGAAGCCTTGATCGCGCCGGCCTTCGCCGCGCTCGCCCTAGCTTCGGCGGCCCGGGCCTCGGCGGCCTTGGCCTCGGCCATCTTGGCTTCGGCGACCTTGGCCTCGGCTTCGGCGACCTCGTCGACGTCGTGCGGCATGGCCTCGGCGGTCTCGTGCGGCGGCGTCTTGTCCACCGGCTTCACCTGCTGGCCGGCGACGATCTTCTGGAAGCCCTCGATCACCACCCGCTCGCCGGCCTTGAGGCCGTCGCGGATCAGCCAGTTGGTGCCGACCACCGGGCCGACCTCGACCGGCTGGAGCATGACCTTGTCGTCCGCCTTGACGACCCAGACCTCGGCCTTGCCGTCGTTGGTGCGCTGGATCGCCTGCTGTGGCACCGCGATCGCATCGGAATCGATGCCCTGCTTGATCCGGGCGCGCACGTACATGCCGGGGAACAGCTCGTCGTGCGGGTTGGGGATCTGCACGCGCAGCGTCACCTGGCCGGTGCTCGGGTCGGCGGTGACGTCCGAGAACAGGAGCCGGCCCGCCATCGGGTAGAGGGCGCCGTCGTCCATGATCAGGTGGACGTTGGCGGAATCGCGCTCCAGCCGCGAGAGCTCGCCGCTGGCCAGATCGCGCCGGAGCTTGTTCAGCTCGCCGACCGACTGGGTGATGTCGACGTAGATCGGGTCGAGCTGCTGGATCGTGGCGAGCACGCCGGTGGTGCCGGATTCGATCAGGGTGCCCTCGGTGAGCAGCGCCCGGCCGATGCGGCCCGAGATCGGCGCGCGCACATCCGTCCAGTCGAGGTTGAGCTTGGCCCGGTCGCGGGTCGCCCGGGCGCCGGCGACCTCGGCCTCCGCCTGCTTCTTGCCGGCGAAGGCGGTGTCGTACTGGGCCTGGCTCGCCGACTGGCGGGTGAGCAGCGTCTCGAGGCGCTCGGCCTGCTGGTTGGCGAGGACCAGGGCCGCCTCCTGACGCGCCAGCGCGGCCTCGGCGCTCATCAGATCGACCTGATACGGTGCCGGGTCGATCTTGTAGAGGACGTCGCCCTCCTTGACCTGGCTGCCCTGCTCGAACAGCCGCTTCACCACGAGGCCGGAGACGCGGGACCGCACCTCGGCGATCCGCATCGGCGCGACGCGGCCGGGCAGGTCGCGGACGTAGGGGATCGCCTGAGGCGCCACCGTGACGATGCTGACCTCCGGCGGCGGAGGCGGGACCGGGGCCGAGGCCTGCTTCTGGTTGCAGGCGGAGAGCGCGACGAGAAACACCCCGAAACCGAGCGAGGCAGGGCGCATCCGGCGGGCGGACAGGGAGAAGGTCAAGGTCGGGTCGCTCCTGCGAAACGCATCTCGGGGAAGGCCGAGGCGAGGCTCGGCCGTCCGGTGTGTGTCGGCGGCGCGTGGTGCCGGATCGTTCGGCAACGGTCGCCCGCTCGAGGGGGCGGGGCAACCGCGAGGACAGCGCGAGACCCCCGCTTTCGCAGGACATCTTGGCGATCCCGCGACGACGGGCGGAAAGTCCGCGCCGTCGGCCCTTCAGGCGAGCCGGGGCGGGCGGTCGGGCGGTGCGGAAGCCCGTGCGCGCACGACGGCGCGGCCGCGCGGAACGAAGGCGGATCCGGACAGGCATCGGAGGAGGTGCGGCAGCGGATCGGCGGAGGCCGGGCGTCCGGCCCAATCGTCGGCCTCGACCGCGTGCGACGCGACCATGTCGACCGAAGCGTCGGCGGCGTCGGCCAGGACCGACCGGGGAGCCGTCAGCGTCGAGCCGCTCCCCGAGACGGTGGCACCGGCCTCCCGAGGGAGACCGACGACGAGCAGCAGCACGCCGACCACGAGAGCGACGAGCACCCGCAGCATCGTGGCACGAGCGGCCACGCGGGCCGGCGCAGCGATTTCAGAGGGGCATGTCACGGCTCCCATAAAGGCTCTGCCCCATCGCGGCACAACCGGCTGCGACATCTTGTCGAGAAGGTTTGCGAGAAATCCGGGAACCAATCGCCCTCCGCCTCCGACCGGGTGGAGGGCTTTCCGGGTCGGCAAGCCGCGATCCGCCCGCAGGAAGTGTTGCGGCGATCCCACAGGCGGCGCGTTCCGGGCCCCCAACGCATCCGACGTCCGCCGCTTGCCGCAATGCCCGCCTATTCGGCAGCGGATCGAACGAACCACCGGAGGACCAGCATGACACGCCGCATCGCCACACTCTGCCTCGCTGCCGGGCTCGCGCTCGGCGCCGGCGCGGCGCACGCGAACCCGTTCGATGCCGGGCCGATCGCCGACTTCATGAACATCTTCCGCACCCAGGCGATCCCGCGCGAGACCATCGCCTGGAAGGGCAAGGAGAAGCCCGGCACCATCGTCGTCTCGACGAGCCAGCGCCGGCTCTACTACGTGCTCGGCGGCGGCGAAGCGGTGCGCTACGGCGTGGGCGTCGGGCGCGAGGGCTTCTCGTGGTCAGGCGAGAAGAGCGTCACGATGAAGAAGGAATGGCCGTCGTGGCGGCCGCCGTCGCAGATGCTCGCCCGCCGCCCGGACCTGCCCCGCTTCATGGCCGGCGGCCAGGACAACCCGCTCGGGGCCCGGGCGATGTATCTTGGCTCCTCGCTCTATCGCATCCACGGCTCCAACGAGCCCGAGACCATGGGCGCCGCCGTCTCTTCCGGCTGCATCCGGATGACCAACAAGGACGTGGTCGACCTCTACGATCGCGTCCGCGTCGGCACCAAGGTGATCGTTCGCAACTGATGGTTGATGGCGGCGGGATGGGGCGCCGGTCTTCGTCCCGCCGTTACGAAGGGCTTCGCCTGGGCAGCCGTCGCCTCGACCGACAAAATTACAATTCAAGATTGTAATTTTAAGTCTTTGACAGCGTTTGCCGTGAAATCCTGCCGTCCGCGCCCGATCGGGCGTCCGGGACGGTTTCGCATGGCGGATGATCGAGTAGGCTCAGCGGCGATGCGCGACGCGCGGACGGCGCCTGTCGAGGCGTCGCTGCAGGGCCTGATCGACCTGGCCGCGGACCTGCTCGAGGCGCCGATCGCCGCCATCCTCGGCGCCGGGGCGCCGATCGGGCCGCGAGCGGAGGAAGCGAACGCGCTCGCGCCCTTCCGCGACCGTGCGATCGCCCGGGGCGACGTCCTCGTCGTCCCCGACGCGGCGATCGATCCGCAGTTCCGTGCCGGCTCCGCCGGCGGCGGCGCGATCTGGCCAACATAAGCAGCCGACGAAATGGAGTGTGTATATATAGGTGGTCGCCGTATAATTAAAAAAAAAAAGGGGGGGGGGG
>NZ_VRUV01000237.1:0-6920 GCF_008039455.1 Methylobacterium sp. WL116 | reverse complement strand
GAGGAGCCGCGCGAGGCCGCCGTGCCGATCACCGCGCGCAAGCCCAAGGGCGCGGATCCGATCCCCGAGCCGGAGCCTGCCGCGGTCCAGCCGGCTGAGGCCGTCGACGATCCGATCGCCGCCAACGATGCGGCGAACGGGCGGCAGCGCCCGCGCATCGACGTGGTGGCGCCGCGCGGCGGGCGCTCGCGGATGCTGCGCAACGCCTTCGTCGGCATCGTCCTGACGGTGGTGATCGGGCTGATCGCGGTCGCGGCGTTCCTGCTGCGCGACAAGCCGGCGAACCTGCCCTCCGGCGGTGCCGAGACGGCGGAAACCCAGCCGGAGGGCGCCGAGACGAAGTTCTCGGACCGGATCGGCGGCGACCCCGCCCCGAAGGCGTCGCCGCCGGCCGTCGCGACGGATCAGGCCGGGTCGCGCAATCCCGCGAGCCCGCCGAGCCAACCCGGGATCGCGGTGGCGCAGCGCGCCGTCCTGATCGAGGAGAACACCGCGGGCCAGAACGCGGCGCCGACCTCGACGACCGGCCGCGTGGTCTGGCGCCTCGATTCCGTTCCCGGCGAGCAGGGCCAGCCCCTGGAGACGGCGATCGTCGCCACGGTGACGGTGCCGGAGGCCGGCCTGACGCTGGTGATGACGATCCAGCGCAACCTCGACCAGACCCTGCCGGCCTCGCACACCATCAATCTCGTCTTCACCGGCACCGGCGCGGACGGCGAGAAGCGCTCGGTGCAGGATATCGGCCTGCTTCAGGCCAAGGACGACGAGGCCGCCCGCGGTTCGCCGGTCTCGGGCCTGCCGGTCCGCGTGCGGGAGAACCTGTTCCTGATCGGGCTGTCGTCGCTGCGCGGCGACGTCGACCGCAATACCGACCTGCTGCTGCACAAGCCCTGGTTCGACATCGCGATCCGCTACGCCAGCGGGCAGCGCGCCGTGCTCAATTTCGAGAAGGGCAGCGCCGGCACGCAGGTGGTGCAGGAGGCGTTCGACCAGTGGAAGTGAGCTGACCGCTTCGACGGAAGGCCGTGCCGCCCTCCCCGTATCGAGGGGAGGGGACATGCCCGGATGTCGTCGCCGACGCTGGTCTCGGCGTCACGCACCCATGCGCGGCAATTCCCGCGTCGCGAGGTTGCGTTTGACCGCTTCCTGGACCTTCTCGAACGCCCGCACCTCGATCTGGCGGACGCGCTCGCGCGAGACGCCGAACTCGCCCGAGAGGTCCTCCAGGGTGATCGGATCGTCGGCGAGGCGCCGCGCCTCGAAGATGCGACGCTCGCGGGCGTTGAGCACCGAGAGCGCGTCGCGCAGCGCCGAAAGCCGGTTCTGGCCTTCCTGCTCGCCGGCCAGCACCGTCTCCTGGCTCGGCGCATTGTCGACGAGCCAATCCTGCCACTCGCCCTCGCCCTCCTCGCGCAGGGGCGCATTGAGGGAGGTGTCGCCGGACAGGCGGCGGTTCATGTCGATCACGTCCTGCTCCGGCACGCCGAGCCGGGTCGCGATCTGCGCCACCTGATCCGGCTTGAGGTCGCCCTCCTCGAGCGCCGAGATCTTGCCCTTGGCCTTGCGCAGGTTGAAGAACAGCTTCTTCTGGTTGGCGGTGGTGCCCATCTTCACGAGCGACCACGAGCGCAGGATGTATTCCTGGATCGCCGCCTTGATCCACCACATCGCGTAGGTCGCGAGGCGGAAGCCCTTGTCGGGATCGAAGCGCTTGACCGCCTGCATCAGGCCGACATTGCCCTCGGACACGACCTCGCCGATCGGCAGGCCGTAGCCGCGATAGCCCATGGCAATCTTGGCGACGAGGCGCAGGTGCGAGGTGACGAGGCGGTGCGCCGCCTCGCGGTCGCCGCCGTCGCGCCAGTTCTTGGCCAGCGTGAACTCTTCCGTCGGCTCCAGCATCGGGAACTTGCGGATCTCGTCGAGGTAGCGCGACAGGCCACCTTCGTTGGCGAGCACGGGCAATGCGCCGGCCATGGCATTCTCCTTGACGATGGTCCCCCTGGCGGGCGGACACTCTGGTGCGGAGCACCGCTTCTCAAGCCGGCTCTCCGAATCCCCATGGTAGAGGGGAAAACTCCGAGCCGGTAGCGGGTCCGCGACGCGAACATAGACCTCAACGCATCACGCCTCCGGAAGGTCGAACCTGTCACGATCGGTCGCGGGCCTCGGTGCGGTTTCACACGCTGGTCCTTGACCGTGGCCCGGCGGCCACGCGGCTCAGCGCTCCGCCAGCGCCGCCACCAGCCGCGTCATCTCCGGCGGGAGCGGGCTCTCGAAGCGGAGGTGCTCGCCGGTGCGCGGATGGGCGAAGCCGAGCAGCGCCGCGTGCAGCGCCTGCCGCCCGAGGGCCTTCAGCGCGGCCTGCGCGGTCTCCGACAGCCGCGCCGCCTTGGTGATGAAGGCGCCGCCGTAGACCGCGTCCCCCAGGAGCGGATGCCCGCGATGGGTCATGTGCACGCGAATCTGGTGCGTGCGCCCGGTCTCGAGCCGGCAGCGGACCAGGGCGGCCTCGGGGTAGGCCGCCTCGACCGCGTAGTGCGTCACCGCGTGCCGGCCCTCCTCCGGGCGCACCACCGCGATCTTCTCGCGGTTCTTGCGGCTGCGGTCGAGGTTGGCGTCGATGGTGCCGACCCGCGGCTCGGGCAGGCCCCAGACCAGGGCGAGGTAGGCCCGCTCCAGCGGCCCGTTGCGGCCGTGGTCGGCGAACTGCGCGGTGAGGCCCTTGTGGGCGGCGTCGTTCTTGGCGACGACGATCAGCCCGCTCGTGCCCTTGTCGAGCCGGTGGACGATGCCGGGCCGGCGCACGCCGCCGATCCCCGACAGGCTCGCCCCGCAATGGCCGATCAGCGCGTTGACGAGGGTGCCGGCCGCGTGCCCGGGCGCCGGATGGACCACCAATCCCGCCGGCTTGTCGATCACGATGAGGTCGGCGTCCTCGTAGGCGATGACGAGGTCGACCGCCTCCGCCTGCGGCTCGGCCGACACCGCCTCGGGCAGCACCACCGCGAGCACCGTGCCCGGCCCGACCTTCACCGCCGAATCCAGGATCGTCACCCCGTCGCGGCGGACATGGCCCGCCTTGACCAGATCCTGCAACCGCGCCCGCGACACGTCGGGAAAGGCGATCGCCAACGCCCTGTCGAGGCGCACCCGCTCCGCCTCCGGCCCGATCACCGCCTGCCGCTCGCCTTCGATCTCGAAACCCTGCAACACGCCACTCCTCACGACCCGGCGAAAAAGGCTCCGCCCGGGTCTTGCTCCATCGCCGTACCGTCGCTATACGAACGCCTCGCCGGCCGATAGCTTCATCAGCCGCAGCGACCGCGCCCATCGTCTAGCGGTTAGGACAGGTCCCTCTCACGGATCAGACCGGGGTTCGATTCCCCGTGGGCGCGCCACTTCCGTATAGGACTGCGAACATCGGGTACGGCTGTGCCACCGGCTCCTGTCACGGCAGTTTTTAGGCTTTCCTTGTCGCCGACGATGCGGATCACGTCCGCTCCGACCTCCACCCGGTCGACGATCGCCTGAATCCACGCCTTTCGAAACGGGATCTCGCCCGACGTCACGTGCTCGCGCATCAGGCGCTCGATCGCTTCGGGGCTGATATCTGCTGGACCCGGAACGGCATCACGGATCCGGCCGAGCGCGGCTTTTGTCAGTTCCTGCTCCGCCCACACAGCCGAAAGCCGCTCCTTCAGGAGGTCGTCCGGCTCGTCCTCACCGATCTAAACCAGCCGGTAGAGCCGCCGCAGCTTCTTCTCCGCTATCGCGAGCTCGCTTCGCAGCCACGCGGCCGTCGACATCCGCCGCACGCTCAGCTCTGAGCGCCTAGAGACAAGCCAAAGTAGCCCCTAGTCGCTTGGGCTGCAGCAGTTCGGCTACGAGGCGGTCGGTGACGAGCGAGTCGAACGTCACCATTCGGATCGAGCGGCCGGGGCAGCCCGTCGCACCTTAACGCACCTGCGTCGAGCAGCTGCAGTAGGTGTGCCCTTTCTTCGACTTCGAGGTTCCGGTCCGCAGCCTCATCGCGCCGCCGCACGTCGTGCGCGTCGCAAGTCCGGTGAGCAGGATCGGCCCCGTCACCACGCGTGCGGGCGTGACACGCGGATTGTGGGCGTTCAGCGTCGTCTGCACCGCGTTGGACACGTCATGCGCGATGAAAAGCAAATGTCGGGTTCATCCTGTAAGCAGCGCGACGAACGTCAGCGATTGCTCAAGCCGCGGCCTTCATGCCCGTCAGGAAACTCAGGAACTCGAGATGGGGCAGCGGACGGCTGACGTGATAGCCTTGAACCTGGCTGCATTGGGCCTCGGCGACGAACGCGTACTGTTCCGCCGTCTCCACACCTTCGACGGTGGTCGTCATACCCAGGCACGCGCCCATGGTGATGATGGCCCGGACGATCGCCGCACTCTCCGTATCCTCAGGCAGGAGACGAACGAAGGAACGATCGATCTTGATCTTCGAGAACGGGAAGCGGCGCAGATAGCTGAATGAGGAATACCCGGTCCCGAAGTCGTCCATCGCGAGGCTGACACCAAGCGCCTTGAGCTTCGTGAGCATCGAAAGGGTCCGTTCCTCGTCGTCGAGCATGACGCCTTCCGTGATTTCGAGTTCGAGACGGCCCGCCTCAAGCCCGGTCGCCTCGAGGGTCGCAGCGACCGTTTCCGCGAGACGGTCGTCGCGGAACTGAACGGGCGAGAGATTGACCGCCACCTTGATCGAGCTGGACCACGTCGACGCCTGCGTACAAGCCGTTCGCAGCACCCAGGCACCCAGGTGCAGGATGAGGCCGGTCTCCTCGGCCAGGGGGATGAACTCGATCGGCGGAATGAGGCCGCGTACAGGGTGACGCCAGCGGACCAGGGCTTCCGCTGCGGTCACTACCCCCGTCTCGGCATCGACGAGCGGCTGGTAGTGGACCTTGAACTCGCCGACCTCGAGGGCGCGGCGCATGTCGGCTTCCAAACGGATGCGCGCCTGCATGCGTTCGGCAAGCGCCGGCTCGAACAGGCAAAAAGACCCCTTGCCCTCACCCTTGACCTTGTAGAGGGCGAAATCGGCATTGCGGAGCAGTTCCTCGGGTTGGCTGCCGTTCAGCGGAGCCATCGCGATACCGATGCTGACGCCGACATGAACTAGCTGCCCGTCGAGCAGGAAGGGTCGATCGATCGCCTCCACGAGGGCAACCGCCAGAGATTCCGCAGACGCGACGCCGACGGAGCCCAGAAGCAGGATGGCGAACTCGTCCCCGCCGAGACGTGCCACGATGTTGGTTTCGCCGACGACGGCTTGCAGCCGTGCGGCGACCTTGCGCAGGAGGTCGTCGCCCATACCGTGACCGAGCGTATCGTTGACAAACTTGAACCGATCGAGATCGAGCATCAGCACGGCGAAGCCGCCTTCCCCGTTCCGCAAGGTCGCGGAATGGTGGGTCAGCAGGTCGCCGAAGCGAGCCCGGTTGGGCAACCCAGTCACGGTGTCCGTGAAGGCGAGCGTCCGGAGCCGTGCTTCCGATTGCAGGCGCTCCCGTTGGTCCCGGAAGGCGATCACGGTCTGGCGCTTGTGGCCGAGTGAGATGTCTTTCCGTACGACGCGGACCGGGACATGCCCACCCGCGGCGTCGACGAGCTCGACTTCGCGTTCCTCGTGTTCCGGGAGGTCGCCCAGCACCAGTCCGGGGAGCAGGCGTTTCACGTTGCACCCGACCAACTGTGCCTGAGTCAGGCCGGACATCTCTTCAAGGCTACGATTGGCCGTCGTCACGACTTCGCCGTCGCATACGGCGAGGCCTTCGAGCGAAAGGCTTGCCAGCTCCCGCAGACGCGCGCTGTCCCTGCGCAGCTGCGCCCGGGCATTCAAGGCGGACCGCAAGCCGAAGAAGGCGAGGCTGAGCAGGCCGAACGAGACGAGCGCGATGATCGGGGCGATCATCTCCGGGGCGATGGCGGAGGCGGGCAATGCCACCTGAGGGTCGTAGGCGATGGTGACCGCGGTCATACCGGCGAGATGCAGGACCACGATCGAACCGAACAGCAGGGGGCCGGCGAAACGTCGGCGGGAGCGATCGCGCTCACCCGCCATGATCAGGGCGAGGCCGGAAAGACCGAGGCTTAGGAGCACAGATGGAGCGATGAAGCCCCAGTCCCAGGTGACGTGCCCCGTCACCCGATATGACGCCTGTCCGACGTAGTGAAGGGCTGTGACGCCCGAACCTAAAATGACGCCTGCCACGAAGCGGGGCGCACGCGCGCGCTGGCCGATGGAGAGGCCGACGCCGGTGCCGATCCCCCCGATCACGAGGAACAGCGAAACTGCCGTCAGGATCGGTTCGAAGCCGGCTGCCATGCCGGGTCGATAGGCCAGCAGGGCGATCATGTGGGTCGCCCACGCGGTACAGCCGGCGGCGACGATACTGACGATGCCCCATTTGCGCCGAGCTACGCCTTCCGAACGCGCCGCATGAGCGGCGATGGCGGATGAGGCGTAGATGCCGACGCTGCATACGACTGCGGCCAACAGCAACAGCTGCTCGTCGTGGAAGTCTCGAACGCAAGTCACGATCTAATGCATGTCGACTTCACTGGTGATATCAGAGTCGGAAGTGTCCGGTGATCAGAGGTGGCCATCGCACCTGGCTGCGGTGGCTTTACTCGCGCCTTTTTATGGTTGCGCCTTTGGGTGTGGACCGAGCAGAGTTTTGCCGTGTGGGATCAGGAGCTCGACTTCCGCTAGGGCTCGCACGGAGATGTCTTTCAGGTCGTCGGTGGAGGGACCAAAGCTCGCGTGCATCTGCAACGAAGACGTCCAAAATCTTTCGATGCCCGATCGTAATATCTCCCGTCGAGCGCGTAGGCCTTGTGCAGCAAGCGAACCGGCACTGCGTTGGTGGATCCGTTTTCCTGATCGGCAT
>NZ_VRUV01000236.1:0-6980 GCF_008039455.1 Methylobacterium sp. WL116 | reverse complement strand
GCATCGGGGTCGGCGGGGTTTCGCGGCGGGGAGGCCTGCCTTAGCAGGCCGCCCGCGCCGCCGCGACCCGCTCCCGCGCTCAGTGCGCCGAGGCGATGCCGTCCGCGGTGGTGGCGGTGCCGACGTTCTGGCGCAGGTCGGCCTCGCCGAGGGTCTTGAGCTCGACGCGCAGCAGCACGGTCTGGTTGCGCTCGGCGACGCCGGTCACGGTGGCGATCGGCGAGACGATGTAGTTCAGCGACACCGTGGTGCACTCGTCCTGGTAGCCGGCGCCGACGCTCATGCCCGACAGGTAGAACCGGCCCGGGTTCTGGTAGGTCGGCAGGGTGCCGACCGGGTTGGCGATGTAGCTCGCCAGCGCCTCGGAATAGAGCGTCCGCGTGTCGAGGTAGTGCGTCAGGTCGACGAGCGCCGAGCCGGTGACGAACCAGTTCGGGGTGATGTTGTAGGTCGCCGTCGCGGTGATGCCCTCGCGGCGATGGCTGAAGCCGAGCAGCGGCTGCGCCTCGTAGTACGAGTAGAACGCCGACAGCGACAGCGGCAGGAACGGCGCGAAGCGCGCGGTGACGCCGGTCTCGAAGCGGTTCACCTTGAAGTCCGCGTGGTCGAAGCGGGCGCGGGTGATCAAGCTGATGTTCTGGTTCGGCGAGACCTGGAAGCGGCCCACGAAGTCGGAGGCGGTGCTCTCCAGGCCGGAATCGAGGCCGACATTGGCGATGTCGCCGCGGCGGAACGAGTTGACGCCGGCGAGCTGGATCGACTCGCCGAACATCGCGTTCGCGTACCAGCCCGAGGCGGTGACGACCGAGTACTGCGCGCCGAGGTTGGTGCGCACGCCGCCCTCGACCCGGTCGTAGCCGGAGAACTTGTCCCACTGGAACAGCGAGGTGTCGTCGAAGACGAGGCTCTGCGCGTCCTCGTTCGGCAGGTGGCCGATCCGGGTCTCGGAGGGGCGTGCGATGACCTGGGCGATCGGCTCCAGGGTGTGGACGCCGAGCGGCCCGAAATCGCTGACGAAGGGATAGCGGTAGTCGATGCCGACCGCCGGCATCACCCGGCCGGAGAAGCCGTCGTCGACGGAGGCGATCTGCGGCACCAGGGCGTTCTGGTAGCCCGACAGGCTCGGGTTCACGAAGAACGCGTCGGTGCGCAGGTACGCGAACGGCGTGATCGCTTGGCCGAGGTCGTCGATGAAGGTCCGGCGCCAGGAGAGCTGCGCCGAGGCGCGGGTGTCCGTGCCGGCCAGGCCCCGCACCAGGCAGGTGTTGCGGTTGAAGGTCGTGCAGGTCTCGTAGAGCGGGTAGCTGATGCCGTTGACGCTCGGGCTGAACAGGTAGGTGCCGGTGCGCGGCAGGCCCTGGAAGTCCGTCGCCTCGCGGGTCAGGCTGGTGATGTTGGCCTGGAAGCGGACCTCGCCGCCGAGCTCGCCCGGGCCGTTGATGCGCTTGTCGTAGTCGATCACCGGCAGGACCAGCGGCTGCTCCTTCTGCCAGTCGAAGCTCGACAGGCCCTTGAAGTAGTAGCCGCGCATCTCGAAGTACGAGCGGTCGCCCTGGCCGGTGAGGTGCGCGGTCGATACCGCCTCTCGGAAGTAGTCCGTCGTGATCGACTGGTTGCGGATGCGGTAGTTGTCGAGGAACCACTTGTCGGTCACGCCGACGAGGTCCCAGCCGGTGCGCCAGCGGTCGTTGATGTAGAACCGGCCCTTCGATTCGATCGAGCCGCGGAAGTCGCGGTCGCCCGCGCCGATCGGTCCCGGCAGGAAGGCCGAGGGCGTCGTCTGGAAGATGCCCGAGACTCGCAGGTTGTAGCTGCCGTTGTCGAGGCGCTGGCGGAACTCGCCCTGCCCGAGCACGCCCTGGCGGCTCAGGAAGGACGGCGACAGCGTCAGGTCGTAATCCGGCGCGAGGTTGAAGAAGTACGGCACCGTCAGGCCGGTGCCGAGCGCCGTCGTGTTGATGAAGCGCGGGGTCAGGAAGCCGCTCTGGCGCTTCACCGTCGGGTCGGCGGACTCGAAATACGGCAGGTAGGCGACCGGGATCCCGGCGATCTCGACGGTCGAGTCTTCGAAGTAGATCGTGTGGGTCTCGTTGTTGTGGATGATCTTGGCGGCGCGCACCTGCCACAGCGGCGGCTTCTCCGGGTGGTCGCGGCACGGCTCGCAGGCGGTGTAGGTGCCGGAATCGAAGCTGGTCTGCTCGCCTTCCAGCCGCTCGCCGCGCGGCGACGAGAAGCGCGTGCGGATGGTCTCGCCCTTGCGCTCCACGGTCTGCTGGATGCGCAGGCTGTCGATGAAGCCGCTCTTGAAGTCGTCGGTGAGCTCCATCTTCTCGCCGGTGACGACGGCGCCGTCCTGGTCGGTCAGGCGGACGTTGCCCTCGGCGAAGACGCGGCTCGAGGCCCGGTCGTAGCGGACGCGGTCGGCCTGCAGCGTGCGCGGGCCGTAATGCAGCTCGGCGTTGCCGCGCGCCGTGACGGTGTTCTTGTCGTTGTCGTAGATCAGCTCGTCGGCCTCGACGAGGAGCTTGTCGCCGGGCTTGCCGGCCACGGGCTTGCCGGCGACCGGCTTGCCGCCCGGCAGGCCCTGGGCGCCCGCGGGCACGGCACCGCCGACGGACGTGCCGGCGCAGAGCAGCGCCAGCAGCCCGAGGACCTTCGCGATGTCGGCGACCTTACGCAACGCCTGTCCCAACTCCGCTGACGCCCGCCGCCACGTTTCCGTCCACGTCCGTCTCCCGTGCCCGCTCCGGAGAGCGGGCGTCAGCCGTCTTCCTGGTACAGAAGCGTGAGCGTACCGAGAAGGCTTCCTACCACGGCCGGGAACCACGCCGCCACCGGCGCCGCGACGATCCCGGAGGCTCCGAGGCCTTCCATCACCTGGCGGGCGACGTACAGGGCGAACCCCGCGGCGACCCCTCCGAGCACCAGCTTTCCCACACCACCAAAGCGGAAGAACCGTAAGGAAACGGTTGCCGCCACCAGGACCATGGCCAGGAAGAGGATCGGCCGGGCCCACAGCACATCATACTGGAGACGGTAGCGGGTCGCATCCAACCCGGCCCGCTCGGTGCGTGCGATGGTGTCGGGTAGTTGCCAGAAAGGCACGGATTCCGGGGGGGTGAAGCGCTGGCGCACCTGGCTCGGATCGAGGGTCGAGGCGATGAGGTAGGTGCCGAAGGCCTCCGGCGGGCTGCCCGGCGTCAGCACCCGGGTGTCGGTCAGCTCCCAGTAGCCGTCGTGCAGGCTCGCCCGCGCGGCGACGATCTGCGAGACGAACAGGCCGGCATCGTCGAAGGTGAAGACCTGCACGCCGGCCAGCGTCGTCGTGCCCTCGATCGCGGTCTCGGCGCGGATGATCGCGCCGCCGTCGAGGCTCTTCTGGCGGATCCACAGGTCCTTGCCCGAGGACGCCTTGGTCGACTTGGCGAAGATCTTCGCCTCGATCTCGGTCGAGCGCTGCTTCATCATCGCCGAGACCGGGTTGTAGACCCCGACCGTGAAGGCGCCGAGCGCCAGGGCGACGAAGAAGCCCGGCTGCAGGAACTGCCAGGCCGAGATCCCGGCGGCGCGCGCCACCACCAGCTCGAGCTTGCGCGAGAGCTGGAGCATGGCCGCCATCGAGCCGAACAGCACGGCGAAGGGCAGCACGCCCTCGGCCACCGCGGGCGTGCGGTAGAGCGAGAGCTGGGCCATCAAACCTGTGGACGCGCCCTCCGCGTCGCCGGCGCGGCGCAGCAGCTCCACTAAATCGAGGGTGTAGACCAGCGCGAACACCGTGATGAACACGCCGAGCACGGTGCGCGCGAAGCGGGCCGCGAAGTAGCGCCCGAGGGTGAACCCGATCAGCATGCGGTTTCAGCCGGCGGCGAGGCGGGGCGCGCGGAACCGCCCCCGCACGGCGGCCGCGAGGCGGCCGTTGAGGGCGCGCACCGCCGGGCCCTGGAAGATGATCAGCGACGACAACGCGATCGCCAGCAGCGGCACCGCGTAGATCGCCGCCACCGCCCCGGCGCTGCGGGTCGCCGCGCTGGTCGCGGTGAAGCCGGCGATGCGCAGGGCGATGACCGCGATGACCGCGCTCGCGACCGCGCCGGCCCGGCCCTGTCGGGTGGTGCGCGGGTCGCCGAGCGCCGCGAACGCGATGAAGACCAGGGCGAGCGGGTAGAGCCAGGCCGAGAGCCGGTCGTGCAGCTCGGCGCGGAAGCGGCCCTTCTGCAGCTGGAAGTAGCCCTCGGTCCTGTCGGGGAAGAGCAGCTGCGCGGTCGAGCGCTCGCGCGGCTTGTACACCGTGTCGCCGTCGGGCGGCGCGAAGGCCGCGAGGTCGATCGTGTAGCGCTCGAAGGTCAGGATCGAGCTGTCCCGCGAATCCTTCTGCTGCTGGTGCACGCTGCCGTTCTGCAGGGCGAGGTAGCTGCCGCCGTCCACGTCGATCGCGTTGCCGCGCTCGGCGAGATAGACCTTGGTCTTGCCGGCTTCGCGCCGGTCCTGGATGAACAGGCCGAGCAGGGCGCCGCCGGGGCCGCGCTCGCGGAAGTGGAAGGTGATGCCGTTGTCGAGCTGGGTGAACTGCCCTTCCTTGACGACGTTGGCGATGAAGTCGCCGCGCACGCGGGTGATCACGTCGCGCAGCTCCTGGAAGCTCGCCGGCATCACCACGATGGTCACGAACCCGACCAGCGCGCTCACCGCGAAGGCCAGCGTGAGGAACGGCCGCAGGATCGCACGCGGCTTCATCCCGGACGCCGACATCACGATCAGCTCGGAATCGCCGTTGAGGCGGTTGAGCGCGTAGACGACGGCGATGAACAGGGCCACCGGCGCGATCACAACGACGAGGGTCGGCAACGACAGGCCGGTGATGAACAGGAAGACCAGCACGGTCTGGCCCTTGGCCGTGATCAGGTCGAGCTCGCGCAGCGCCTGCGTCACCCAGATCGTGCCGGTGAGGCCGACGAGGCAGGCGAGGAAGGCCCCGAGCGCGATGCGGAAGATGTAGCGCGCGATCTGCGTCATCGAACCCCTACTTCCGCCATGCCCGCCCGTCGCCGCGCCCGCCCGCACGGTCTGGGGCCCCGTCGCCGGATCGCCCGGCCGTCCTTTCCGATGGCGCGTGAACTGGGGCCTTTCGAGGGCGCCCGGGTCGCGTTGCGTTCTCCGCCTCACCGGCTACACAGGGCACCGATGGGCGTGCGGCTGTCGAGCACGCTCGTGACAGCGGAACAGGGCAGAAGGCAACGCCATGTCGGACGGCATCACCATCCATTTCGCCCCCCTCGGCCGGGGCGGATCCGGGGACCTCGTGGTGTTCGTCGGCGACGACCTCGTGCTCGGCGCGGGCGCGCGGGATGCGCTCGGCCAGGGCGGCATCGACCTGATCGCCCGCGCCGCCGGCAGCGAGAAGTTCAAGGCGCGGGCCTCGAGCGCGCTGGTGCTGCCGGCGCCGGCCGGCGTCGACGCCGTTCGGCTGGTGGTGGTCGGCCTCGGCACCGACAAGGACCGCGCCAAGATCGACTGGCCGGTTCTCGGCGGCTTCACCGCGGGCAAGGTCTCGGGCCGCGAGGCGCGCGTGGTGCTCGACTGGCCGGGCGCCGCGATCGCGGCGGCGAACGCCGCCGACTTCGCCCTCGGCGCGCGCCTGCGCAGCTACGGCTTCGACCGCTACAAGACCAAGAAGAAGCCCGACGCCGAGGACACCAAGGCCGCGACCACGCTGACCTTGATGCTCGCCGGCCACGCCGAGGCCGAGGCCGCGGCGCAGGCGAGCACCGCCGTCGCCGAAGGCGTGACGCTGGCCCGCGACCTGATCAACGAGCCGCCGAACGTCCTGACGCCGGAAGAGTTCGCCCGTCGCGCCTCCGAGCTGACCAGGCTCGGCGTCGAGGTCGAGGTGCTGGAGCCGGCCCGGATGCGCGAGCTCGGCATGGGCGCGCTGCTGGCCGTGGCGCAGGGCTCGGTGCGCGAGCCGCGGGTCGTGGTGATGCGCTGGAACGGCGGCCCGGCCGGCGAGGCGCCGGTGGCCTTCATCGGCAAGGGCGTGGTGTTCGATTCCGGCGGCATCTCGATCAAGTCGGCCGGCGGCATGGAGGACATGAAGGGCGACATGGGCGGCGCGGCCGCCGTCGTCGGCACCCTGCACGCGCTCGCCGCCCGCAAGGCGCGGGTCAACGTGGTCGGCGCCATCGGCATCGTCGAGAACATGCCCGACGGCGCCTCCTACCGGCCGTCCGACATCGTCACCTCGATGTCGGGCCAGACCATCGAGGTGATCAACACCGACGCGGAAGGCCGCCTCGTCCTCGCCGACGTGATCTGGCACGTGCAGGGCGCCTACAAGCCGAAATTCATGATCGACCTCGCCACGCTCACCGGCGCGATCATCGTGGCGCTGGGCCAGGACATCGCCGGCCTGTTCTCGAACGACGACGACCTGGCGGCGAAGATCCACGCCACCGGCGAGGCGGTCGGCGAGAAGGTCTGGCGGATGCCGCTCATTCCCGCCTACGACAAGGCGATCGACTCGAAGTTCGCCGACATGAAGAACACCGGCGGCCGCCACGGCGGCGCCGCGACGGCGGCGGCCTTCATCAAGCGCTACGTCAACGACGTGCCGTGGGCGCATCTCGACATCGCGGGCGTCGGCATGTCCTCGACCGCGAGCGAGATCAACAAGAGCTGGGGCGCCGGCTGGGGCGTGCGCCTGCTGGACCGGCTGGTGCGCGACCACTACGAGGCGAAGTAGCGGCCCGGCCGCGTCACGGCGGAGCGCCCGATGCGCAGGACAACCCTCGCGGCCGCACCCGTGGCGGCGGCGTTGCTCTGCCTCGGTCTCGTCGCCGCGACCGGGGTCAGCCAGCGCTCCGACCTGCCGGACTGGCTGGCGCCGCGCGCCTACGGGTTCTTCCTCGACAGCTATCCCCTGTTCGCCTTCGCCCTGGTCTACGGCGTCGCCCGCCTCGTCGCGACGGCCGCGGCGCCGGGGC
>NZ_VRUV01000235.1:0-7006 GCF_008039455.1 Methylobacterium sp. WL116 | reverse complement strand
TAGACTTCCACGGCAAACATCCTGGGCCCCTCCCGAAAGAGAAGCCTCTCCACTGGCCGGCTTTTACCCCGGCCGCATCAGCACCCCGCCGACGCTCCAGTGGATGGTTTTGTCACCGCCCTACACAGCGGGGAAAGTCTCCTCAAGCCCATCATCGAGCAACCGCTCCTGGCGATCCCTCCCGATGCTGCTCGTGTCGCGGCCGGCCGGCACGGATGCCGTTGCCGGGTTGATGCCCCCGTGCCCAGCGTACGATGCTGAGCGACTGTTCGACCTTGAGCGGCTGTTAGACCGGCCGAGATAGCCACCCTGCCAGAGCAGGTACCCAAGGCCGGCTACGGCAGTGCCGACGATAACGCCGAGTCCCATCTCACTTGACACAAGCTCGCTAAATCGAGTGGGACGGCGCCCCTGTATGACCCGCGTCTTAGCCCTGATGAATACGCGGGTCGCATCCCGGACCTCGTCCGCCGAGAGGACCTTTTGAGCCGCGGGCAGCAGTTCGCACTTGAGCCGGTGAAGGTGCTGGTCAACGAGGAAGGTCACATCCTCAAAGGTGTCGAGCCAGCCTTCGGAGCCCTTCCGGCGATACCGGGTCAGCCCGTTAAGCTGCCGCATGAACTCCCTGTGCCCGGCATACAGCTCGGCGGCGAGTTGGCTCGTCTCAGGCCGCTGCGCGAGGGCGCCATACAGGCTGTATTCGATGGCCGAGGCGTGTGACTCCAGCTCGTCAATCAGTTCACCGAGGAGCGTCTCGCGGCTTCGCACGACACCGGGTCCGTTCAAGGCCCTCGGCGCCTCATGGATGAGATGCTCGATGTTCGCGTGGTCGCGTCCGATGAGCTGCCAGACATCCATAAGCGGTACTCCCTAAGTTGTACCTCCTAACTGTCTCGCTCTCTGGCTGTTCCTCGGCGTGGTTCTTCGCGGCTGGACTTTCCCAAAATTGCGCTGGCGTTTGCGGATGGCAGGCACTTCCGGGGAGGGCTCGGCGGAATAAAGCGCATTACCGTGAGGGCCATTCGGAACTTCAAGCCGAATGCAGCATGCCCCTGAGATGGGCCGGCGACAGGATGAGGCCGTCGCTCGTGGTGACCCAAGGCGTCCCGGTGCCGTCGTTGAGCGCCTTGAGGGCTTCATCCAGCGCCTCTTGGAGGCTGGGTAGCTCCCTCGGCTCCGTGGCCTTCGTGCTCATGTCGGCAGGCCATACGGTCAACGATGCCGGGCCTGAGAGGGAATGGTGGTGCTGCATCATAATTCTGCGCTGGCCAATTGCCGCCGCTCGATGGCCGGCGATTAAGGCAATATATGGCACATCCCACTCGGAGAAGGCCCTGCGGCGATAGAGCGGGCTTAAAGCGTCAGAGGGTTACTGGCACCATGGGACAACTACTGT
Organism: Methylobacterium sp. WL116; assembly: GCF_008039455.1. Classification (NCBI taxonomy): domain Bacteria; kingdom Pseudomonadati; phylum Pseudomonadota; class Alphaproteobacteria; order Hyphomicrobiales; family Methylobacteriaceae; genus Methylobacterium; species Methylobacterium sp. WL116. The sequence goes on along the minus strand of NZ_VRUV01000235.1, from coordinate 5,610 downwards.
GCGGCGGCCGGGCGGGATGCCGTTCGGCTTAGACCTCCCACCGCAGAGCCTCACCTGCCTCGCCGCTTGGCGCTCGCCGGCTCAGGGGCCCATCGTGACCGCCGCAAGAGTGCGGGCGCCGAAACCACCGTAGGCGCCCCGAGCTTCGCCAGTTTGTCCGCCAACGCCTCGGGCCTAAGGTGGGTATACCGCATCAGCATCCGGGTATCGCGGTGGCCGCTGATGAGGGCGACCTCAGGGATGCTCAGGCCCAGCTCGAAGAACCGGCTCACAGCCTCGTGCCGGAGGTCGTGGTACCGGAAGTCGGGGAGGGGGGCCCGCTTCATCACCCACCGCCACGCCGTCTTCACCGCGTCCTCAGTCGTCGGAAAGACCCGAAGCTCCCCCGAGGCCGCCACCGCCATCCGCTCCCGGAGCACCGCCAAGGCCCGCCCAGTCAACGGTATGGTCCGCGCGTGGCCATTCTTCGCGGTCGGGATGAGCAGGGTTCGCTTGGTCCAGTCGATGTCCTGCCACCGCATTCGGAGGACCTCTCCGCGCCTCATGGCGGTCTCTAGGCCCAGTTCGACCATGGGCAGGACGTTCGGGTTCCGAGATCGCCGGCACCCCTCTCGCAAGACCTCCCACTCACCGGCCTCCAAGCGTCGAGTCCGGGCATTGAGCACCTTGGGCTTCACTACGAGGGCGAATGGGTTCTCGGAGAGGGGTACGTCCCAGACCTTCCGAGCAACCTCGAAGGCATGCTGGTAGAGGGCCAGTTCCCGGTTGATGCTCGCGGGCTTCACCGTGCGGAGCCTGAGGTCTCGGTGGGCAGCCACCTTGGCGACCGTGAGGGCGCTCAGGGGCACCTTCGCGATGGCATGCTTGAGCAGCACCTTCACCGCCATTGCCTCCCGGACGGCTCCCCTCTTGGAAGGGGTCACGGTGTCTCGGTAGCGTACCATGATGTCACCCACGGTGAGGGTGTCGAGAGTCCTGAGGCCAACCGGGAGACCCCTCCTGTCTGCCTGGGTCTCGGTCTGTCGTGCCCAGGTCTGAGCATCGGCCTTGGTGAGAAACGACCGGGTCATCGTAGCGGACCCCTTACGCCTCACCTGGACGTGCCACTTGTCGTTCCGCTTCCTGATGGTGGCCATGGGTCTCACTCACTGTGCCCAGATTGTGCCAGCGAGTTCCGCGAGGGTACCCTGTCGCCTCCTACCCCTACCTACCCCCTAGACCGGGGTGGTGCCCTAAGGCACTATCAGTGCATGGCTTTGTACGTCGTCGCCATGAACCTCGAGACCACCGAGGAAGACCTGATGCACACGGTCTTCCCGCACCCGACGCTCTCCGAGATGATGCACGAGAGCGTGCTGGATGCTTATGGGAAGGTGATCCATACTTGAATATATTTTTTGTCGGCACTAGAGAAGGAGTTTTATCTTCTCTAGTGCCAGATTTAAAATTTTTATGCTGTCATTTATTCTACAAATTTCTTGCCTATAATTATTTCGGATTATGATCTGCGTATACAGCCAATCTCCATCGGATATCGCCTTGCTGCGCCGTATGTTCATGATGTCTTTGCGGCGGCAAAGTGTGCCCGTTTGCAATTCCAATTTCACGATTGCAGCCTTAGCCCCGGTATATACCTGCAGGTGGGGCCGAATCTCCCGGTGAATAGATGGTATCGAACGCGTCCGAGTTGTTCTTCTGGACATAAGCGTCATATTTATAAGTAGCCAAAATTCCCTCCCAGCGGTCGCACGATACGTTACCTCAGGTTATATATTCCTTCAAAAAGCATCCTCAAGTCAATTGTGGTAAAATTTTTTATGCTCGACGCCACAAAGCTCCTTGCCAACGCCCTCGGCGAGCATCTCGCCCTGGTCTACCGGCGCACCTTCGGCAGCCGGGAGCCGGGCTATGTCGAGGTGATCGAGGAATCGGCGCGGTTGACGATCGAGCGGATCGTGCAGAGCGACGCGCTCTACCACGACGCCTACCACACCACCCTGGTGACGCTGGTCGCCCAGGACATCCTGCGCGGGCGCTTCGTGGCGCAGGGGGTGTCGCCGCGCGACTGGCTGCACGCGATCCTGGCCGCGCTCTACCACGACATCGGCTACGTCCGCGGCGTCTGCGCCGGCGACACGCGCACCCGGTTCGTGATCGACCGCGCCGGCACCACCGTCGGGCTGCCGCGCGGGGCGTCCGATGCCGGGCTCACGGCGCACCACGTCGAGCGCTCGAAGATCGCGGTGTGGGAGCGCTTTTCCGACCACGAGTTCGTCGATGCCGGCCGGGTGGCCCGCGCCATCGAGCTGACGCGCTTCCCCGTGCCCGACGACGGCGACCACGCCGAGACCGCGACGGAGGCCGGGCTGATGCGCGCGGCCGACCTCATCGGCCAGCTCGGCGATCCGCTCTACCCGCGCAAGCTCAACGCGCTGTTCCACGAGCTGAAGGAGGCGGGCCTGTGCGAGCCGCTCGGCTACGTCGACCCGGCGGATCTGGCCGAGCGCTACCCGAGCTTCTTCTGGGGCAAGGTCGAGCCGGTGATCGGCGACGCGATCCGCGCCCTCGACCTCACCGTGGAAGGCCGGCGCTGGGTCGCCAACCTCTACGCCCACGTCTTCGCGATCGAGCACGACCGCCGGCGGATGGGGCCGCATCCCGGCTCGGGCGAGCCGGCCCCGTCTCCGCCCCCTTCCGCGACCCCTTGACCGAACCTTAACCGATCTGGTGTGTTCTCGTTATGTTCTCAAACGAGTCGCACCCCATGCCCGTCGCCTCCGCTCCCGCCCGCCGGGCCGACCTGCCGCCCGGCCGCTGCCCGGTCGAGGACATCGCCCGCGCCTACCTCCTCACCAGCGCGGGCGACGCCGACCTCGCCCTGCGCTGCGTCATCGCCGACGCGCTCTCCGACCTGCTCGAAGCCGACCGCCGGGCGCGCGAGCGCAGCCGGCTGATCTCGCGGGGCTTCGTGCGGGGACGGGACGGCTGAGACGAGCATTCGTCCCATCCATCTCCCTCATCCTGAGGTGCCCGCGTCAGCGGGCCTCGAAGGAGCCCTCCAGAACCCGCGGCGAAGGCTGGAGGGCTCCTTCGAGGCCTCCGCTTCGCTGCGGCGCCTCAGGATGAGGGGGATGGATGGGGGGAGGGCGTCCTTCTTCGGGCCGCCCGGCAAAGGCTTAGTCGAACAGGCTCGACACGCTGGCCTCGGTCGCGGTCCGGCCGATGGCTTCGCCGAGCAGCGGGGCGATCGTCGCGACGCGGATGTTGCGGGCGAGCTTGACGGCCTGCGTCGGCTGGATCGAGTCGGTGATCACCAGCTCCTTCATCCGGGAGGCGGCGATGCGCGAGACCGCGCCGCCCGAGAGCACCCCGTGGGTGATGTAGGCCGAGACCTCCTTGGCGCCGGCGTTGAGCAGGGCTTCGGCCGCGTTGACGAGGGTGCCGCCGGAATCGACGATGTCGTCGACGAGGATGCAGGAGCGGCCCTCGACGTCGCCGATGATGTTCATCACCTCGGACTCGCCGGCGCGCTCGCGGCGCTTGTCGACGATGGCCAGCGACGCGTCGATGCGCTTGGCCACCGCGCGGGCGCGGACCACGCCGCCGACGTCGGGCGAGACCACCATGCGGTCGGTGCTCGTCAGCCGCTCCTTGATGTCGCGCACCATCACCGGCGCGGCGAACAGGTTGTCGGTCGGGATGTCGAAGAAGCCCTGGATCTGGCCGGCATGGAGGTCGAGCGTCAGCACGCGGTCGGCGCCGGCCTCGGTGATCAGGTTGCAGACGAGCTTGGCCGAGATCGGGGTGCGGCCGGAGGTGCGCCGGTCCTGCCGGGCGTAGCCGAAATACGGGATCACCGCCGTGATGCGCCGCGCCGAGGACCGGCGCGCGGCGTCGATCATGATCAGCAGCTCCATCAGGTGGTCGTTGGCCGGGTAGGAGGTCGACTGGACGATGAACACGTCCTCGCCGCGCACGTTCTCCTGGATCTCGACGAAGATCTCCATGTCGGCGAAGCGCCGGACCATGCACTTGGCGAGCGGCAGTTCCAGGTATCCGGCGATCGCCTCCGCCAAGGGCCGGCTGGCATTGCCGGCGATGATCTTGATCGAAGACTTCATGCCTGCGGGCTCAACATTTGGGGTCTCGGGCCGAGACACGTCCTGAAGACCTGGAACGACCGGCCGATCGACAGGCCCGTCGGCATCCGCGTCGATCGGGCTCTTATCAGCGCGGTCGAACCGTCACAATGGCCGGCGCCGCGCCGGCCCGCGCTCTGCACAGCCGGCGCCCTACGGCTCCAGCAGCCGGTGGAGGTGGACGACGAAGTACCGGGTCTGCGCGCTGTCGACGGTGGCCTGGGCCTTGGCGCGCCACGCCGCCTTGGCCGAGGCGTAGTCGGGAAAGATGCCGACGATGTCGAGGCCGGCGAGGTCCTTGAACCGGATGCCCTCGATGTCCTCGAGCTCGCCGCCGAAGACGAGGTGGAGCAGCTGGTCGCTGGCGATCGTCGTGGTCACGGGTCTCTCCTGGTCGCGGCACGCGCGCCCTCAGGCAGGACGCGTGCCGCAGGGCGCGGCATCGCCGGGCGCGTCGCAAACCCCATCGCCGCCGTCAAGCCCGCCCGGCGCGGACCCGCCAAGCGCAGACCTGCCGGGCCGACGCCGTCAGTGCCGCGAGGCCTCGCGCTCGGCCTGCGCGATCTCGCGGCCGATCTGGAACAGCAGCCGGTCGGTCATGCCGCGCAGGGCCTCGGACCCGCTCTCGGCGACCGCGGCGTGCAGCGCGATGCAGAGGTCGGCGGCGCGCAGCAGCGGCGCCTCCTGCTCCGGATCCGGCGCGGCCACCACGTAGCCGGCCTCGGCCTTCCGCCCTTCGGTGATGTCGATCAGGATGCCGGTGCTGCGCACGGGCCGGCCATGCGGATCGTGGAAGACCCGCCCGCGGCTCAGGACCCAGCGCGGCTGCCCGGAGAGCATCCCGGCGCGGTACTCCGCCAGCACGAGGCCGCCGACGCGCATCGCGCGCTGCACCTCGGTCGTCATCCACGGCAGGTCGTCGGGGTGGATGCCGGCGACCGCCTCGTCGAACTCGAGTTCGCTCCCGGCCAAAGCGGCGTCGCCCGCCAGGAGCTCGGCGGCCCCCCGGTCGTAGCGCACGCGACGCGTGACCGGGTTCCAGTCCCAGGTGCCGACGACGCCCGACGCCTGGAGGGCGGCATGCAGCTCTTCCGCCGCATGTCCTCTCTCGTCGATGCCGTCGAATTCCATCGGCCTGCCAAAGGTGTCATGAGGATCGGAAACGTCGAGCAACAATTCACATACGGTTTCGACTTCGTCGATACAACCACACGTTAAGACCCTGGGCGGTCGGGTCCGCCTCCGTCCGTGATAGGAACCGCCCCCCGGGCAGCCCGCGGACAAGGCATGTCACAGCACGACGACCTCGCTTGGACGGCGGAAGCGGCCTGCCGCGACGCATGGCCCGCGGCCCGTCAAGATCACCTCGACGGATGGCTGCTGCGCGCCTCGGGCGGGCCGACCCGGCGGACGAACTCGCTCAATCCCACCCGCGGGCCGCGCGGGCCCGCCGCCACGGCGCCCCTGGGAG
>NZ_VRUV01000234.1:0-7008 GCF_008039455.1 Methylobacterium sp. WL116 | reverse complement strand
GAGCAGGCCTGCAAGGCCGCCATCGCGGCGGCGGTCGCGACCCATCCGCTCGGCAGCGTGCTCGACGAGCGCCGCGACACGCCCGAAGCGCACGACGACGCGCAGTTCTTCGACCAGAGCCATTACCGGCACCCGATCGCCCGGGCGCTCACCGATGCCGTCGCCGCCGCGATCGTCCGCCTCCGCGGTCCGTCGGCAATCCACGATTGAGCAAACCAATCTCCGTCGCACGCGCGCGACCGTGGCACCTTTGCCGCATCAATTGGCGCAGCGTGTGCAAGCACCGCAGCTTGAACGCGGGTGCGTTGTAGCAGCAATCCACCTCGACTATACGGCAGGCAATTATCGCCGCGGACCGGCCGTACGGGACTATGGAAGGGCGACGAATGGCGAAGGTGACGCTGGAGGACGGCTACGTTCCGTCCGACGACGAGCCCTTCATGAACGAGCGTCAGCGCGAGTATTTTCGGCGCAAGCTGCTCGGCTGGAAGAGCGACATCCTGCGCGAGGCGCAGGACACCCTGGTTGCGCTGCAGAGCGAGAACGAGAACCACCCCGACCTCGCCGACCGCGCCTCGTCGGAGACCGACCGGGCGATCGAGCTGCGGGCCCGCGACCGGCAGCGCAAGCTCACCGGCAAGATCGATGCGGCCTTGGCGCGGATCGAGGACCGCTCCTACGGCTATTGCGAGGAGACCGGCGAGCCGATCTCGCTGCGCCGGCTCGATGCCCGGCCGATCGCGACCCTGTCGCTGGAGGCGCAGGAGCGCCACGAGCGCCGCGAGCGCGTCTACCGCGACGACTGAATTCTCTCGCGGTGCAGCATGCGGTTTTTCAGTAACCGGACGGTCTCGACTGTGCCGTAGCCCGGAAAATCGCAAGCTGAGCCGCGGGAACCCCCGGGCTTGACCGTGCTTTACCCGATCACATCATCGGAGGCACGTCCATGGACAACGATGTTCTGATTCCGGTCCTCGCCATCGGAACGATCGTGGTCGCGACGGTGATCGCGGTCTGGCAGCGGACGCGCGTCGCGAAGATCAAGCACGATCCCACCCGCTCGGCGGTGATCTCGGGGCACGGCGAGGCGCCGCGCCCCAACCGGCCCGGCACCGAGCACACCTGATCGGAGCGTTCGGCCCTGGTCAGAACGGCAGCAGGATGTCGACGATCTGCTGGCCGTAACGCGGCTGCTGCACGTCGGTGATCTGGCCGCGTCCGCCATAGGCGATGCGCGCCTGGGCGATCTTGGTCGATTCGATGGTGTTGTCCGACTCGATGTCCTCCGGGCGGACCACGCCGGCCACGATCAGCTCGCGCACCTCGAAGTTGATCCGGATCTCCTGCTTGCCCTCGACCACCAGGTTCCCGTTGGGCAGGACCTGCGTCACGATCGCGGCGACGTTGGTCGACACGGTCTCGTTGCGCTGGACCGAGCCGACGCCGTCGTTCGAGGAGCTCGACGTGGCGGCGAGCAGCTTGTCGGGCGACACGCCGGCGGCGAGCACGGCGGCGTTCTTCTCCAGGCCGCCGGCATTCGGCAAGCCGAAATTCTCGGTGTTGCTGCGCGAGCGCTTGGTCTCGTTCGAGATGTTGGCCTGATCCGTGACGTTGACCTTCACCGTGACGAGGTCGCCGATCCGCGCGGCGCGCTGGTCCTTGAAGAAGGCGCGCGAGCCGGTGCGCCAGAGCGAGTTCGGCGCATACGAGACCGGCTGCACGTCGGGCATCGGCAGGCGGACCGGCTTGTAGCCGGCCTGCGCCGTCGGATCCTCGATCGCCGACAGGTTGGGCTGCGCGCCGACCTGGGACAGGCGGTCCATGGTGTTGCAGGCGCCTAGCCCGGCGCAGGCGACCAGCGCCGCGGCGAGGGGCATGGCGCGGCGCGGGGAGCGCGAAGGATGACGCATCGGATCGTCTCTGCCTGATCTTGATGGGTGCGGTCAGCGAAGCGTGGTTGGCGGCTCGGCGCTCGCCTGCCGCTGCGGCGGGGCCGGGCCGACCGAGACGCGGCCCGGGCCGATCACGATCGCCTGGAGAACCTTCTTCGAGGCGATGTTGACGACGTTGACCGTCGCGCCCAGCCGTCCGGCATCGGTGGCCTGGCCGCGCATCGCCAAGCTGATGCCGGGGGATTCGTAGACGATGGTCACCGCCTCGCCGCGGGCGACGAGTTCCGGCGGGGCGGTATCGCCGGTGCGGAGGATCGCGCCCTGGCTCAGCGTGCGCTGCGCGACCTCGCCGACCAGCGTCGCGCCCGAGGCCAGCGCGTTCGGCGGCGAGCCCTCCCGCGGGCGGCGCTCGATCGTCAGGTCGGCGGCGGTGACCGGCTCGCCGCGGTTGAGGGTGCGGTTGACGATGGCGACGTCGCGCATCTCGATCACCACGCCGGAGACCCGCAGCGAGGCCTGGCGCTCGCCGAGCGTCATCAACCCGCCGACGCGGCGCGAGCGCGGATCGTAGTTGAGATCGAGGGCGACGACCTGGCCGTCGAGATCGACCGGCGCCAGCAGCATCGGCCCGTCCCCGTCGAGGCGCACGCTCACCGATTTCGCGTCGACCCCGTAAGCGGTCTCGAGCGCACGGCGCAGCGCCGCCTCGATCTCCTGGGCTCCGACCCGGCGCGCGGCACGCTGCACCGCGACCTGGAGCCGGCCGCCCGTCTCGACGGCGCCGAGGTTGAGGGCCGCGACCGCCTCGAGGATGCGGCGGGCCTGAATCGTGCCGGTGGCGCCGAGCGCGGGCGCCCGGAACAGCGGGCGCTTGGCCGCCGAGCTCGGTGCGCCTTCGACGAGATCCTCGAGGGTGAGCACGTCGCCGCGCGCGGTGACGTCGCCGCGCAGGCGCATCGCCTCGTCGGCGAACGCCGGCAGCGTGTAGGCGCCGAGAACGGCCAGCGCGAGGAAAGCGAAAGCCGCGCGCAGCAGCACCGCGACGCCGAGCGGGGCGGTGCGCAGGCCGGCGGAACGCGTGATCGGCCGCAGCTCGGCCTCCTGGCGCGGTTCGTCGTAGGCGGGGGAATGGAACATGACCGTCGGGCTCCGGGCGGCGCTAGCTGCGGAACATCTGCGAGGTGGTGGAGAGCATCTGGTCGGCGGCGGTGACGACCTTCGAGTTCATCTCGTAGGCGCGCTGCGCGGCGATCAGCGACGAGATCTCGGTGACGGCGTTCACGTTCGCCTCTTCCAGGTACGATTGCTGGAGGTTGCCGAAGCCCTCGCCGCCGGGCAGCCCGCTGACCGCCGGACCCGAGGCCGCGGTCTCGATAAACAGGTTGTCGCCGATCGATTCGAGGCCGGTCTTGTTGACGAAGCGGGCAAGCTGGAACTGGCCGAGCGATTGCGGTGCGGTCTGCCCGGGCAGCGTCGCCTGCACCGCGCCGGTGGCGCTGATGGTGACGGCGGTGGCGGTGTTCGGCACGGTGATGCCGGGATCGACGAGGTAGCCGTCCCGGGTGACGAGCTGCCCCTGCGCCGACAGGTCGAAGGAGCCGTCGCGGCTGTAGGCGGTGCGCCCGTCCGGCATCGTCACGCGGAAGAAGCCCTCGCCGCGGATCGCGACGTCGTAATCCTTCTCCGTCGAGGTCAGCGTGCCCTGCGACATGATGCGGGCGGTCGAGACGGTCTTCACGCCCGATCCGATGGCGAGGCCGGCCGGAAGCTGCGTGTTCTGGTCCGAGGTCGAGGCGCCGGCGCGGCGCAGGTTCTGGTAGAGCAGATCCTGGAAATGCGGCTGCTGGCGCTTGTAGCCGGTGGTGCGAAGGTTGGCGATGTTGTTCGAGATGACCTGGACGTTGAGTTCCTGGGCCGCCATGCCGGTGGCGGCGGCGTAGAGCGCGCGCATCGTCTAGCTCCCGCTCAGGCGACGTCGGCGAGGCGGCGGATCGCCGTGCCCCGCAGATCGTCGAGCCGCGTGATCACGCTGGAGACCATGGCGTAGGTCCGGTTCACGTCCATCAGCCGGGTCATCTCGAGCACCGGGCGCACGTTGGACTTCTCCAGCGCACCCGATTCGAGGCGCCCGCTGATCCCCGCGGGCTGCGGCTGCGCGCTCGATTCGTAGAGGTTGGCGCCGGCATTGGTCAGGGTCTGCGGGTTGGCGAAGGTCACGAGCCGCACCTTCCCGCGCACGCCGAGATTGGTGGAGACCGTGCCGTCGGGGCCGATCGAGAAACCGGTCTCCTGCGGGTTGACGGTGATCGGGCCGCCCTCGCCCTGCACCGCGTAGCCGTCGCTGGTGACGAGGGTGCCCTGCGCGTTCACCTCGAAGGCGCCGTTGCGGGTGAAGCGCACGCCCTGCGGCGTCTGCACCGAGAAGAACGCCTCGCCCTGGATCGCCACGTGGGTCGGGTTGCCGTCGGGCTCGATCGCGCCCTGCCCGAGGTCGAGCGCGGTGCCCTGGTCGATCACGTAGGAGAGGCGGCGATCCGAGCCGGCGAAGGTGTCCGCGCTCGCCGTCGGCATCAGGTATTCCTGGAAGCGCGTCGAACGGCCCTTGAAGCCTGTGGTTGAGACGTTGGCCATGTTGTTGGCGATGACGTCGAGCTCGCGCTGAAGCGCCATTTGGCTCGACACGCCGACGAGGAGGGCATTCTGCATCGTGGACTCGATCCGTCGTGCCGCGGTGGCGGCGAGGGGATATCCGCATCCCTCGTGCCAGAGTGCGAAAAACGCTTTTCGTGTTTCAAGTCAACGGCTTGGCGGGGCGATCGCAAGTCGGCCGAAACGACGGGATCGGTCCGGCGGCAAAGCCGACCCGGCAGATTGTGCCGGCTTAACGGCGCGTTAACCCTGCCGGCCGATACCGGAGCCTCGAAGGGGCCCGCACCCGATAGGCGTGGGCCCGGATGCTCACCCGACGGATCGCGGACCACCGCTCATGGCCAAGAAGCCCAAGAAAGCGGATGCCGCCGAGGGTGCCGGCGGCGAGGCCGCAGCCCCGAAGAGCAAGAAGAAGCTCATCATCATCGTCGCGGCCGCCGTGCTCCTCCTCGGCGGGGGAGGGGGCGCGTTCATGCTGAAGAAGCGTGCCGCCGCCGAGGCCGAGGCCGAGCACGCCGCCGAGGTCGCGGAGGTGAAGAAGCCGTCCATCTTCCTCGACGTCCGAGAGATGGTGATGAACCTCAGCCCTGAGGCCGGCGTCGAAAAGGCCAAGTTCGCCAAGGTCCGCATCGCCCTCGAGCTCAAGGACGCGAAGGTCGAGAGCGAGGTGAAGCCGCTGATGCCGCGGGTCGAGGACGCGCTGCAGATCTACATGCGCGACCTGCGCGGCAGCGACCTCTCCGGATCGCTCGGCCTGTATCGCCTCCGCGAGGAGCTGCTGAAGCGGGTCAACGTCGCGGTCTATCCCGCCCGCGTCGAGGCGGTGCTCTTCAAGGACGTGATCGTCCAGTAGCGACCGGCCGCAAACCCGAGCCCGACCGCGCCCCTCTGCAACCGAGCCCCTCATGGAACCCGACGACCCGAACGTGGAGGACGACTGGTCGGCAGCCCTGATCGAGCAGGGCGCCGAAGGCGGGGACGCGTCGCTCGCCGACGAATGGGGCGCCGCGCTCGCGGAGCAGGGCACCACCCGCAACGCCAGCGACGTCGCCGCCGAGTGGGCGACGATGATCGAGGACGGGGAGAGCGACAACCTTCCCGAGCTCGCCGGCAACGACCGCATCCTCAGCCAGGACGAGATCGACGACGTCGTCGGCTTCTCGCTGCGCGAGCTGTCGGCCTCGGGCGCCGGCGGCGTCCGCGCCATCGTCGATTCGGGCGTCGTCCAGTACGAACGCCTGCCGATGCTGGAGATCGTCTTCGACCGGATGATCCGGTTGCTGTCGACCTCGCTGCGCAACTTCTTCCAGGACAACGTCGAGGTCACCCTCGACAACATCACCTCGGTCCGCTTCGGCGACTACCTCAACGCCATCCCGCTGCCGACCCTGCTCGGGGTGTTCAAGGCCGACGCCTGGGAGAATTCCGGGCTGGTCACGGTCGAGTCGAACCTCGCCTACTCGACGCTCGACCTGCTGCTCGGGGGCAAGCGCGGCGGCTCGTCGAGCCGCCTCGACGGGCGTCCCTTCACCACCATCGAGATGCAGCTGGTCCGGCGCCTGGTCGAGATCATCCTCGGCGACCTCGAGCTGTCGTTCCAGCCGCTGTCGCCGGTGCGGTTCGCGATCGACCGGATCGAGACCAACCCGCGCTTCGCCACCATCACCCGGCCGGCCAACGCGGCGATCCTGATCTCGCTCCGCCTCGACATGGACGGGCGCGGCGGCCTGCTGCAGATCCTGTTCCCCTACGCCACCATCGAGCCGATCCGTGAACTGCTCATGCAGAGCTTCATGGGCGAGAAGCTCGGCCGCGACCACGTCTGGGAAGGGCACCTCGCCACCGAGATCTGGCAGGCGGACATGACGATGGAGGCGGTGCTCCACGAGATGACGCTGCCGCTGAAGCGCGTCATGGCGCTGAAGGTCGGCGACACGCTGATGTTCGACGCCAAGCCGAGCGACCTCATCACGGTCCGCTGCGGCGAGTGGGCGCTGACGCAGGGGCGGATCGGGCGCGTCGACGACAGCATCGCCGTGCAGGTGACGCGGCCGCTGCGGCGCTCGCGCACCACGCTCCAGGCCTACGAGGCCTCGATGAACAACCGAAGCGACACCTGAGCGATGGATTTTCGGTCATGAGCCTCCTCGTCACGCTCGCCGCAGACGGCCTCGTCGCCGTCTTGCTCGTCGCCACCATCGTGTCGTCGATCAAGCTGTCGCGCCGCATCGCGCAGCTGAAGGGCGACGAGGCCGCCCTGCGCCAGACCATCGGCGACCTGATGGTCGCCACCTCGACCGCCGAGCGCGCCATCGCCGGCCTGCGCAGCACGCTGGACGAGTGCGACCGCACGCTGGCGGAACGCCTCGGCACCGCCGAGCGCTACGCCGCCGACATCGCCGCGCAGGTCGAGGCCGGCGAGGGCGTGATCGCGCGCATCGGGGCGATCGTCACGCAGATGCGCGGC
>NZ_VRUV01000233.1:0-7031 GCF_008039455.1 Methylobacterium sp. WL116 | reverse complement strand
CTTGAGCCTCATGGTCGGCGATAAACGATGAAGGGGCCCGATCGGGCCCCTTCATCGTTCAAGCTGCGGCCGCCATTGGCCTGGTTTTACTCCGCCACAGCGGCCTGGAATTGGTCCGCCCTTTACAGACGTCCTCGAACGGAAACGGGACGCCCTCAGTGTTGCGTTCCGCGAGGGCCATCCAGACAACCGTGGCGATCTGCTCATCGACCATGCCATCGTGGCAGGAAGGGAACCCCGGCAGGACTTCCCCAGCGACAGGCGGTAACCTGCCCGGCGGGACGACATCACCCGGCTTCCACGTCACCGACCAAACCGAGCGCAACCCCCAGTCCTGGGCCTCCACGTCCCAGGCTTCACCGGCCGGGATGCGGTCCCATTCCATCGTGCCCTCCCGCTGGACAAGCGCCCCCGTTGTGGGGACGTGCCCCCACGTGAGGACGCCGTCTCGCACTGACACATGACTGAGGCCTCCGTCCCAGGCCTCCAGGCACGCGTAAATTGTGCCGTCCTCGGCGCGTCGCGTCTCGTGGACCCCGATGATTGGGCTCGGCATCCCCGGCGGCAGCCACGTGTCGATGGCTTTGGCGATGGCCGGTTCGGCATCCGTGCATTCGACGCCGGGCAGGACCACGGCCTCGCGCCGCGGCTTGGCGACATGCGCTCCACGGGCGGGCGGACGCCAGCCCGGCGGGAGGATGTGGCCCTGCGCCCAGGTGTGCCACCACCAGGTGCCGCGGGATGTGGGATGCGGGGGGGCCGCGTCGACGGCGTCCATGAAGGAGAGCTGGGTCACGATCACGCCTCCGCCGACCCGAAGATCTCCGCCCGGAGCTCCGGGCGAAGCTGACGCCGATGCCTCCAGACGGCCGACAAGGCCTGCGAGCCCTCGATGACGCTGAGCGTCGGCAGGGCGCCGAGGACGTGACCTACATGGCTATGGCTCTTGCCCCACCCGCTGTCGTTCCGGATCGAGGCGCGATCCTCGTCGTAGCCGCAGAGCAACTTGACGCCGAGGTGGACCGCCTGGAGTACGCCCGGCTCCTGAGCCCGGGCCAACCAGTCGTGTGCGGGGTCCTTCGCGATGCGCTCTCGCACCTTGGCGATGGCCTTGTCGACCTGCCGGACGAGTTGCCGGGCCATGTGCGCCACGTCCGGGTACGGAAACCCTCCGACGCCCACGGGATTCTGCAGCACCGCGATGGCGAGCTCCCGCTTCGCCTTTGGCCAGGCCCAGAACAGCACGTCGAGCGAGACCCGCAGCGCGTCGATGTCCGCCTGCCGGCCGGGCCCGTTCGCCTCCGCCTCCTCGATCTCACGCTGGCGCAAGCGCTCCTGTGCCCTCGCGGTTGCCTCGTCGTCGGCCACGACTGCAGCCTCGGCGGCGGCGATGGCTCGCTCGGCGGCAGCCTCATCAGACGGAACCGGCTCCCAGCAGCACGGCGTCCAGACGCCCTCGCGACCTTCGGTGCGGTCGTCCGCCCATGAATAGCCCGCGTCGCGCAGGGGCTGGCGAGCCAGGGCGTAGGCCCGCTTGAAAACGGCCGGATCGCCGAAGCCCAGCCACAACATCTTGTCGCCGAACCGCGTCTTGACTTCCCGCGTCGGGCGCCACGCGAGGCCCAGTGCCGAGACGGGGATGGCCTCGGCGACCGGGAGCGGCCTTCCGGCGCTCGCGTAGGCCTGCGCCAACACAATGGCGAGGCCGATGAGGAGGAGGAGGAGGGAGAGCATGGCGGGGCACCTGGTGGCTTGTTGGCTTCCAGAATTCCAGCATGATGGCATGTAGTCGTCAAGCTACTGCCGAGGTGTACTATGTACACCTCCCCTCTGTGGGCCGCCCGACTAGGCCATCAGACCTAGTGCCTAATGTGACGCACCCCCGTAGACGCCAATTTGGAGGCGTGTAGACTTTCAAGGTGCCGCCCGGAGGTCGGGCTGGACGATTCATTACTTCCTACGAAAGTCGAAGGATCGAATTCAATGACAACTCCAGCGACGGAGAGGGTGATCGCCTTGCTCCGGGAAAGGACAGCGGAGGCAGGATCGATGCGAGCATTCGCCGATCTGCACGACCTCTGCCACACGTACGTCGCGGACGTCGCCCGGGGGGCCAAGCCGCCCGGCCCGAGGATCTTGGTCGCCCTCGGGCTGGCCAAGGTCGTCACGTATGTCGAGCTCGACGGAGGCCGCCCGTGAGCACGGTCGACACGCACGTCTTCATGAGGCCTTCGGCCGCGAAGGTCGCCGCCCTGGTGGAGAGCCACTCGCTCGAAGCGGCCATCGCTCGCTGGTACTGGCTCGACAAGCGGACGATCTTCACCCTCGCGCAGGCCGGGCGCGCCGCTCAAGGTGTAGTGCATCGAAAGACGGCGACGCGCCGGGCGTTCTCGGATCTCGACGCCGCAGTCTGCGTCGAGGCGAGCTACGCCCTCGGCAGCATGGCACGCGGAGAGCGCGCCTCGGGCGTGCCCCACAACTCGACGCGGGGCCTCTTCCCGACGCGGGGCCTCGACTACGTCCGCATCTCCACTAAGGAGCGTGCCCAGGCCACGATGATGGGCATCCGGGCCAAGGACGGCGACACGGACGCCAAGGCGAACATCGAACGCCGGCGTGAGCACGAGCTCGCCGTCGGGGAGGTCCTGCGCCGCGCCCTCGCCCTCGTGGGGGATCAGCCTGCGACGGGGCGATACGTCCTCCCCCCGGTCGACGCCGCACTTCGCGAGTCCCTCGTCGGGCTGCCTGGGACCGCCATCGGCGCCGTCTTCCCGGCACTCGGTCCCGGCCTCGCTCCGGCGGCGCCCATGCCCAGCAAGCGCGAGCGAGCCGTCATCGCGGCCTACGATGGGGGCCTCGGCGTCGACGTCCTGGCGGCCGAGCACGGAATTCAGGCGGGCACCGTCAAGAGCATCTGGAGTGACGCAGGTCTGTCCGGGCGAGCCCGCCGCGCCCGACTCAAGACTCAGCACATGGCGACGCCGGTGGTCGAGGCGCCCGTTCACCCCCGCCTCGACAACTCCAGACATGCACTGGCTGTGCGCCTTGCCCGGGCAGCGGACCGGGCGCCGATGGAGGCGCTGACCTGGTTCCGAGCCGACGCCGCCGCATCCCGTCACGAGAGGACCTGAGCCATGACGACCGAAGCAATGACCGCCCTTGGCGACATCGATGCCGAATTTTTCAAGATCATGGGGCTCGATGAGCCCCGCGAGATGACTATCGACGAGCTCGCCCAGGGCGTCGTCGATTACCTGGCCGAGCAGGCCGCTCCGGACACCCGCCCGGACCACATCGGCACTCTCGTCCGCGCCATCCTCGATGGCGGCGTGGATGCCGCCATCGAGGAGTTCAACGACATGCCCGACATCAGGTCGGATGCGGAGCGGGAGACCCTCCTGGCGAGGGCCGAATTCATCGTCGCCGGGATGCGCGTCCTCGCCCGGGCGTCGAGCGAGTGATCGCGCTCGATGCCTGGCGGGAGGAGACCCGCATCGTCGACGCTGTCGCGGATGCGCTTGTCGCCGGTGACGGGCGCGCCGCCGCCCGGGCCGTCGAGGGGATCACAGATCCGGCCGCGTGCGCCCGGATCTGGAGCAGGGCCCGCATCATCGTGTTGTGGCACGCAATAGGAGGACGGGACTGATGCCGCGTCGCTGGAATAAATTCAAACCGATGGCAGAGTACGGGCACCTCATTGGTTCCTCGCTCCCCCTCATCCTCGACGGGGCGATCCGGAACCGCCTCTACGGTCGGGACCTGCGCGGCTACCCGGTCGAAGTCAACTGGGTCCTCATCGACCTGTTCGAGGGCCGTGCTGGCCTGAACCGAGCGGACCTGATGGCGGCGGCCGAAGTCCTGCGCGTGCCCCGGGGATGGAGCGCGGAGTTCGCCACGGACAAAGTCGGCAACTACGTCGCGTGGGGGTTGCACCTCGGGCTCCTGATGGAGGCCGACGGACCGGACGGCGAGCGAGTCTGGACGATGCCCGACCGGCAGGTGCGCTACGGCATCATCGGCGGCAAGGCGGTCCAGATCCGCGGCCTACCTTTGGAGGCGCAGGCCGCCATGGACAAGCGCCTGCGAACCTCCGCCAAGCACGCGGCCACGATGGCCCGGCGCCATGCCGACCGCCTCGCGCCCGCCATCGCGGCCGACTTGTCCGCGATCCTGGATGCCGATTTCAGCACCCCCATCCCGGCGACATGGGCGACCCTCTACGTCGCCAAGGACATCATGGCCCGCTGGCCGCTGTTGAAGGACGCGTTCGGCCTGCTCCTCGACGTTCATCGCGATTGGACGAAGGACCGCCAGGACGGATGGCGCAGCGCTGTGGCGGTCACTTTTACAGAAACCCGGGGCCGGGTGGCGGGGGAGCGCGCCGCCCAGGCCGTCATCGAGGCCGAACTTGCCGAGGACGCAGCCGCATTCGAGGACATGGACCTGTGATGACCCGAACCGAGACCAACGCCGCCATCGCCGAGCAGGTCGCCGCGGACGCCCGGCCGGGCCACATCAGCCGGCTCGTCCATGCCCTCCGCATCGGCGGAGAGGATTTCGCCATCGACGTCCTCGCCGACATGAACGACGTCTCATCGGATGCCGAGCGGGAGGCCCTCCTGGAAAGGGCGCAGGCCGTCTCCGACGCCATGGGGCCCATCGACCCGGTGACGCCAGGGTCGGTGCCGCTGCAGCGGATCGCCGAGATCCTCGGCGCGCCGGAGACCTACTGGTCGGTCCGGTCGTGGACGTCCCAGGGCTGCCCGCACGAGGGCTACGGCTCCACGCTGCGTTGCGACCCGGCGGCGCTGGCCGCCTGGTGCGCCGCGAAGGCGGACGGCATCGCCTCGGAAGAGGCCCACCGGTTCCGAGGCCTCGCCCAGCGCCTCGCCGATCACGCCGCCCTGCAGGCTGCCTGATCGAGCGCCGGGACCGCCAGGGCCACGATCTTAACCCTGGCGGCCATCACCGATTGCGGCCGACCAAACATTGGAGGATTCTCCACGCAATGACCGCGACTTACGCCCTGATCACATCCCTGGACGTCGCTCTTGATCACTCCGAGGGCGCCCGCCCGATCCTCGCCGCCTCCGGCGACGACGTGCCATGGGCGCTCCACCGGGCGGTCTGGGCGCCCGAGCTCCAGGGATTGTTCGGCTTCCCCGCCTATTCGGTCGCGGATCTCCGCGGCGCGATCAGGCGGGGCGAGCTCAAGGTGTCGCGTCGCGGTCGCCTCTTTGAGGTGTCGCGCGCCCAACTGCGCGCATGGAGGAACGCGTGGCAGAAAGACGACGGAAGAAGGGCCCCCGCAAGCTCGGGGTTGGCAGAAGAGGTGAGCCGTACCTTTGGTACCGCCCCGGCCGCGTCGGAACCGACGGCATCGACCGGTCCGGTGTCTGGGTCATCATGCACCGGAGCAAGCAGGTCGCTAGCACTGACTGCGGCCTTGGCGAAGGTCCGGAACGCGAAGCGCTCCGCCGGCTAGCCGACTACAAGGACAGCCTGGCGATCCAGGCGGTCGAGGCCGTCCCGATGACGAAGGGCCGGCCGGCGCACGAGGTGACGCTGGCGGAGGTCCTCAGCCGGTACCTCGACGCGAAGAAGGGCATCCCCGACCCGGTGACGGGCGAGCTCAAGGGCGGCGTCTCCCGCCATAACGAGCTCGCGCAGCGGATCTACGCCCTCCTGGAGTGGTGGGGCGAGCGCACGCTCGCCGACATCGACACCGTCTCCTGCGCCGCCTACGTGGCCAGCCGCGTCGGGACGCCGTGGAAGACCCACGGCCGTCTCGGGACCGGGAAGGACGGCAAGCCCGCCCGCACCGGCTACAGCAAGCCGACCAAGGCGCGCGTCGTCACCGCCGGCGGCGCCCGGCGCGAGCTTGAGGATCTGCGGGCGGCCGTGAACGTGAGCATCGCCGACAATCTCACGCGTGACGCCGTCCGGGTGACCCTGCCCCCCAAGGGCGAGGAGCGCGACAGGTGGCTGACCCGGAACGAGGCGGCGAGGCTCCTCCTGCGCGCGTGGCGCAAACGCGAGGTCCAGACGATTCGGTCCGGTCCACGGAAGGGCGAGACCTACCTCATGCCCCGGCGGCCGGCGCGGCACCTTGCCCGGTTCATACTGGTGGCGCTCCGGACCGGCACCCGGTCGGGACCGGTGTGCGGCGCGTCGTTCGTCCGCGAGATCGGCAAGCCTTGGATGGAGCTCAAGACCGAGACGACGACGGAGGAGCGCACCGAGTCCGTGACCGTCGACGGCCAGGTCTACGAGCGGAAGGTGGCGGTCCCCGTCATCAAGCGCGTCGCGATCTTCCACCGGAACGCGGTCGGGACCAAGGAGGCCGAGAATAAGAAGGCCCCGACGGTCCGGATGCCGGACAGCCTCGTCGCCCACCTTTGGCGCTGGCACCACGTCCTCGGGCACCGGTACGTCGTCGAGTTCGAGAAGCGTCCGGTCGGCTCGACCAAGAAGTCGTTCGCCAACTTGGTGCACGAGGAGGGCCTCGGCGACGACGTCGTCCGGCACTCGCTCCGGCACACCGCGGTGACCTGGGGCATGCAGGCCGGCGTCGATATCTGGGAGCTCGCCGGCTACGTCGGCATGACCGTCGAAATGATAGAGCGGCGGTACGGCCACCATTCCGCGACGCACATGGAGGGCGCGCGGGCGGCGCTGGGCGGCCGCGGCGGAGGGAAGAAGGTGGCCTGAGGCGGCGACCGAACCCCGACCAATGTTTGGTCGAATGTTTGGTCGGGTTTTGCTCTCTGAGCCGGGAAGACCGGTTTCCCTAGGGAAACGCTGGTCGGAGTGGCAGGATTTGAACCTGCGACCCCCACGTCCCGAACGTGGTGCGCTACCAGACTGCGCTACACTCCGAAGGCCGGCGGCTTCGCCAGCGAGCGGGGGTATAGCCGGCACCCGGGCGGGCCGCAAGCGGCATCTCGCGGCGCAGTGCGTTTCGCGGGCGATCAGCACGGGGGGCGGTCCGGCCAATCCGGCGGCAGGGCGCAGCGGGCGATGGCCGCGCC
>NZ_VRUV01000232.1:0-7053 GCF_008039455.1 Methylobacterium sp. WL116 | reverse complement strand
TCCTCGAGGGCCGCGAGCGCACGCGCCCGACGCTCGGCCTTGGTGCCGGTGCCGGTGCCGGACAGGCCGACGGCGACGTTGTCGACCACGCGGGCCCAGGGCAGCAGCCGCGGCTCCTGGAACATGATGCGCCGCGGCCGCTGAGACCGGCGCGGGCCGGCCTCGGCCTCGTCGAGGCCGATGCGCCCGGAGGTCGGCGTCTCGAGGCCGAGGATCAGGCGCAGCAGGGTGCTCTTGCCGCAACCGGAGCGGCCGACCACCGCCGTGAAGCCGCCGGCGGGCAGGAACAGGTCGAGCCCCGCGATCACGGCGTTGCCGTCGAAGCTCTTGTGGAGGTCGCGGACGGTGACCGCGATGCCGCGTTGCTCCCCCGCCCGGTCGGGGGAGGATCGGGATGAAGGTTGCGCGCTGCCCGAGGGCGTCGCGACCCTCTCCCCCTGGGACAGCGCAGGCGCGCCGGTGTCCGGTTCCCGCGCCGGCGGCTTGTCGCGGAGTTGGGCGTCGAGCAGCATCAGGCGCTCCTGTAGGCGGGGTTCCAGGCGAGGCAGCTGCGCTCCAGCTGCCGCGTCAGCGCGTCGGCGAGCTTGCCGAGCGCGGCGTAGATCAGGATCGCCAGCACCACGACGTCGACCAGCATGAACTCGCGTGCCTGCATCGCCATGTAGCCGAGGCCCGAGGAGGCCGAGATGGTCTCGGCGACGATGAGCGTCAGCCACATGATCCCGAGGGCGTAACGCAGGCCGACGAAGATCGACGGCAGCGCGCCCGGCAGCACCACGCGGCGAAACAGCTCGGCGTTCGACATGCCGTAGACGCGGCCCATCTCGACCAGGGCCGGATCGACCGAGCGGATGCCGTGCAGGGTGTTGGCGTAGATCGGGAAGAACACGCCGAGCGCCACCAGGAACAGCTTGGCCTCCTCGCCGATGCCGAACCACAGGATCACCAGCGGGATCAGCGACAGGTGGGGTACGTTGCGCACCATCTGAACCGAGGTGTCGGTCAGGCGCTCGGACAGGCGCGAGAGCCCGTTGGCGAGGCCGAGGCCGAAGCCGATGCCGCCGCCGACCACGAAGCCGGCGAGCGCGCGCAGCGTGCTGACGCCGAGATTGGTCCAGAGCTCGCCGGTGCGGCCGGCCGCGATCCCGGCGCGGATCACGTCGAGCGGCGCCGGCATGAAGCGGTTCGAGACCAAGCCGGCCGAGACCGCCGCCTGCCAGCCGACGAGGATCGCCACCGGCAGCAGCCAGGGCACGGCGGCGTCGCGGATGCGGGAGGGGGTGGCGCTCATCGGATCTCGGCCTTGCGTTGCGGGTGGGCCCAGACGGCGTCCGCGACCCGGATCGGTTTCGGCAGGAGGCCGAGGGCGTGGAAGGCGTCGGCCACCGCCTGCTGGTCGGCGATCGTCTGCGCGTCGAGGGCTGCGACCCCGTAGGACAGGCGATCGAGCGCCACCGTGAGCACCGGCGCCGGGATGCCGACCGAGGGCGCAAGCTCGGAGGCGACCGTGCCGCCGTTGCCGGCGGCCCAGGTGTCGACCTCGGCGATCGCCTTCAGGATTGCGGACACGATGTCCGGGCTCGCCTCGGTGAAGACGCGGCGCGACAGGTAGAACTGGCGGTTCGGTGCGATCCCGGTGCCGTCGGCGAGGATGCGCGCACCGGTCGAGCGCTCGGCGGCGGCGAGATAGGGGTCCCAGATCGCCCAGGCGTCGACCGAGCCGCGCACGAAGGCGGCGTTCGCGTCGGCCGGCGAGAGGAAGACGAGCCTGACCGCATCGTAGGCGATGCCGGCCTTCTCCAGGGCGCGCACCACGAGGAAGTGGACGTTGGAGCCCTTGTTCAAGGCGATGGTCTTGCCACGCAGACCCGAGACGGCGCGAATTGGGCTGTCCTTCGGCACCAGGATCGCTTCGCCCCGCGGGGCCGGCGGTTCGGTGCCGACGTAGCGCAGGTCGGCGTTGGCGGCCTGGGCGAAGATCGGCGGCGCCTCGCCGGCGGAGCCGAGGTCGATCGCCCCGGCGTTCAGCGCCTCGAGCAGCGGCGGACCGGAGGGAAACTCCGACCACGCGACCTCGTAGCCGAGGGGCGCGAGCGCCTTTTCGAGGGTTCCGCGGCCCTTCAGCAGGACCAGCGACCCGTATTTCTGGTAGCCGATCCGGACGGCGGACGCAGCGCGGGCCGGGCGTAGCGCGATCGCCGCCGCGAGGCCCAGGCCGGCCGAGAGCAGGGTGCGGCGTCGCAGCGGCACCGAGCCGTCGACGGCGGCGAGACGCGCGGCACGTTGGGGATGAAGGTCGTCGGTCATCGCGGATCAGCCGTTGCGTGCGGGTGGAATCCAGACCGCGTCGGCGACGCGGATCGGCTTCGGAATCAGCTTCAGGGCGTGGAAGCGGTCGGCGATCACCTGCTGCTCGGCGGCGACGCGGTCGTTCATCGGGCCGATGAGGAAGTCGGTGCGGTCGACCGCGCGACGGGTGGCGGCGAGGGGCACGCCGGTGCCCTTCGAAAGCAGGTCGGCGACCTCGCCGCGATTGTCGCCGCACCAACGCGCGACGCCGCCGAGCACGTCGATCACCTCGGCCAGCACCGCGCCGCGTCCCTCCGCGAAGGCGCGGCTCGCCAGGAAGAAGTTGTTCTGCCGCGCGATCTCCTTGGCCGTCGCCAGCACGCGGACGCCGTCGCCGCCCTCTGCGATGGCGTAGTACGGGTCCCAGATCGTCCAGGCGTCGATGCTGCCGCGCGAGAACGCCGCCGCGGCGTCGGCGGGCGCCAGCGTCACCGGCTCGATGTCGGCGTAGGTGAGGCCCGCCTTCTCCAGCGCGGCGACCGTGAGGTTGTGGGCGCTCGACGCCTTGGCGAAGGCGACGCGCTTGCCCTTCAGCTCAGCCAGCGACCGGATCGTCGAGCCCTTGGGCAGCAGGATGCCCGAGCCCGAGCCGCCGGCCTCCTGCGCCGCGGCGTAGACCAGGCTCGACTTGGCAGCCTGCGCGAAGATCGGCGGGGCGTCGCCAGTCTGGCCGAAATCGATGCCGTCGAGGGACAAGGCCTCGAGTAGCGGCGGCCCGAAGGAGAACTCGATCCAGCGCACGCTATGGCCGAGCTTGGCCAGGCGCTCCTCGATCACGCCCTGCTGCTTGGCGACCACGAGGATGCCGTTCTTCTGGTAGCCGATGCGCAGCACGCCCGGCTCGGCGGCCACCGCCGGACGGGTCAGGGGCAGCGCCGCGGCGAGGGCCGTGGCGACGAGGCGGCGGCGGTCGATCATCGCGGGTCTCAGCGCGCGGCGGCGAGCGCCACGGGGGCGGACGATTCCGCCGCGATCCCGGCGCGCACCAGGGCCGCGAGCTGGGCGCCGGCCTGGGCGATCCGTTCGCGCACGCCCGCATCCGTCGGGAGGCCGTCGGTGAAGTCCGGATCGGAGCCGTAGACGGTGGTCGGCACCTGCAGGGCGCCGAAGAACCCGAACAGCGGCCGGAACGAATGCTCGACGACGAGCGCGTGGCGGGCGCCGCCGCCGGTGGCGACGATCGCGACCGGCTTGTTGGCCAGGGCCGCCGGATCGATCAGGTCGAAGACGTGCTTGAACAGCCCGGTGAAGCTGCCCTTGTAGACCGGCGAGCCGACGACCAGCGCGTCGGCGCCCTCGATCGCCTCGATCACCCGGCGGGCGGGAAGCGACAGCGCATCCCGCGACCAGGCCGCGCCGAGCCCGGTGCCGGCATCGACGAGATCGAACAGCCGAAGGTCGAGGCCGCCGTCGACGGTGGCGGCCTCGGCCACGGCCTCGACCAGGGCGCGGGTCTTGGACGGGCGCTGAAGGTTGGCGCTGAAGCCCACGAGTTTCGGTCGCGTCATCGTCGGATCTCGTCTCGAAAGGAAGGTGGCGCAAGGCACGGTCCGGACGCGGGACGGCCGCGCCGCCACCCGTTCGGACCGTGCCGCGATGTCCTCCCAAAGGTGAGGCGTGCGGTGCACGCGGTCAATGAAACGTTCTTGCAAAAGAACGCTCCGGTTGAGGTGATCGTTGCCCGATGCGACCGGGAGGGGGTTTTTCGTTCTCCTTCCCCTAGTGCACCACGAAACGACCGACCTCTTCCACGAGCTCGGCCCACCATCGTTCTTTGTGAAGAACGCCGATACGATCGTTCGCGTGGTGCGCCGACCGCTGCGCTCCGCTCGGGGAAGCTTCGTTCCCCGGAAGGGCGGGCGACGAAAATTTCTTGCTCATTCAGGCAAAAGATTGCGCGTTGCTTCCTTTGACGGCGGCATCGACTTTGGAAATACTTGACGGACAGGCAAATCGGCACGACGGCGAGCGGCTGCTCGATGCGATCTTCGATCCGCGACCATGCGGGACGATCGCTCTTCGCCCTTGCGGGAGGCCTGACCGACGAGGAGGCGCAATCCCATGACAAACCGCAACGCGACCGAAGAGCCGATCCGCTTCGCCTACTGGGTGCCGAACGTCTCCGGGGGGCTCGTCATCAGCGCGATCCCGCAGCGCACGAGCTGGGACGGAGATTACAACCGCAAGCTCGCGCGGATCGCCGAGGATGCCGGCTTCGACTACGCGCTGACGCAGATCCGCTTCACCGCCGGCTACGGCGCCGAGTACCAGCACGAATCGGTGGCCTTCAGCCACGCGCTGCTCGCCGTGACGACCAGGCTCAAGGTCATCGCCGCGCTGCTGCCCGGGCCGTGGAACCCGACCATCGCGGCCAAGCAGATCGCGACGATCAGCGAGCTGACCGACAACCGCATCGCGATCAACGTGGTCTCGGGCTGGTTCTCGGGCGAGTTCCGCGCCATCGGCGAGCCGTGGCTCGACCACGACGAGCGCTACCGGCGCTCCGAGGAGTTCATCACCGCGCTTCGCGGGATCTGGACTCAGGAGAACTACACGTTCCGCGGCGATTTCTATCGCTACACCGATTACAACCTCAAGCCGAAGCCGGCGGTGACGCCGGAGATATTCCAGGGCGGCTCGTCGCGGGCGGCGCGCGACATGGCGGCGCGGGTGTCGGATTGGTACTTCACTAACGGCAACACCCCCGAGGGCATCCGGGCGCAGGTCGCCGACCTGCAGACGAAGGCCGCCGCCAACGGCCATGCGGTCAAGGTCGGCGTGAACGCCTTCGTCATCGCGCGCGACACCGAGGCCGAGGCGCGCGCCGTGCTGCAGGAGATCATCGACCATGCCAACCCGGATGCGGTGAAGGCTTTCGGCCACGAGGCGAAGAACGCCGGCCGGGCTTCGCCCGAGGGCGAGGGCAACTGGGCGAAATCGACCTTCGAGGACCTCGTCCAGTACAACGACGGCTTCAAGACCAACCTGATCGGCACGCCGGACCAGATCGCCGAGCGCATCATCGCGCTCAAGGATGCCGGGACCGATCTCGCGCTGCTGGCCTTCCTGCATTTCCAGGAGGACGTGGCGTATTTCGGCGCGCACATCATCCCGCGGGTCCGCGCGCTCGAAGCCGAGCGCGCTGAGCGCGCCGAGGCGGCGTAGGCGCGCCGATGCCGAGCATCCCCTCGCCGCGCGATCGGGAAGAGGCGGATGCGTATCCGACGACCGCCCTCGAACTTCGGAGAGATCGATGAACATCGCCGTCAGCACCCAGGCGCTGTCCGGAACAGCGTCCTCTCGCGGCGTCCCGGGCCCGGCCCGTCCATCCGAGGCCGCCCACGTCATCCGCGACGACGCCGAGGCGATCCGCGTCGCCCACGCGCTCGCCGCCTCGATCCGCGAGGGGGCGTCGGAGCGCGACCTCGCGCATGCCCGGCCGCTGGCGGAGCTCGACCGGTTCTCGCAGAGCGGCCTATGGTCGATCAACGTTCCGCGCGAGCACGGCGGCCCCGAGGTGTCGTATCGGACGCTGGCGCAGGTGATCGCCATCGTCGCCGCGGCCGACCCTTCGATCGCGCAGATCGCGCAGAACCACCTCGGCATCGTCGCCGCGATCCGCACCGTGTCGGACCCCGAGCAGCAGGCCCTCCTGTTCGCCGAGGTGCTGCGCGGCACCCGCTTCGGCAACGCGTTCTCGGAGAAGGGCACGGCGCGCGCCGCCGACTTCGCCACCGACTTCACCGACCACGGCGACCACGTGATCGTGCAGGGCCAGAAGTTCTACGCCACCGGGGCGCTGCTCGCCCACCTCGTGCAGATCGTCGCCGTCGACGATGCGGGTCTCGCCTGGTACGCGATCGCCGACCGCAACGCGCCCGGTCTGACGGTGATCGACGACTGGTCGGCCTTCGGCCAGCGCGGTACGGCGAGCGGCACGGTGCTGATCGAGGCCGTGCGGGTGGAGAAGAGCCACCTCGTCCCGGCCTGGAAGGCCTATCAGGAGCTGCCGCGCCTCGACGGGGCGATCTTCCAGATCATCCAGGCGGCGATCGACGCCGGCATCGGCCGCGCGGCTCTCGACGACACCATCGCCTTCGTGCGCGAGAAGGCGCGGCCGTGGATCGATGCCGGTCAGGATCGGGCCTCCGACGACCCCTACACCATCCAGGCCGTCGGCGACCTCACCATCCGCCTGCACGCGGCCGAAGCGATCCTCGACCGCGCCGGCCTCGCGATCGACGCCGCGCTCGTCGACCATGATGTAGGGCTGGTGAACGCCGCCAAGATCGCGGTCGCCGAGTCGAAGGTGCTCACCACCGAGATCGCGCTCGCGGCCTCGAACAAGCTGTTCGAGCTCGGCGGCACCCGCTCGACGCTCGCCGAGCACAACCTCGACCGGCACTGGCGCAACGCGCGGACGCACACGCTGCACGACCCCGTCCGCTGGAAGGTGGCGATCGTCGGCAACCACGCGCTCAACGGGGTGGCGCCCCCCTCTCACGCCTGGAGCTGAGGCGCGTCAGGCCGCGCGGATCGCCTCGGCGGTCTCGGCCGGATATTCCTCGTGCGGGCTGAGGGCGATGTTCATCGATCTCTCCGAAGTTCGAGGGCGGTCGTCGGATACGCATCCGCCTCTTCCCGATCGCGCGGCGAGGGGATGCTCGGCATCGGCGCGCCTACGCCGCCTCGGCGCGCTCAGCG
>NZ_VRUV01000231.1:0-7076 GCF_008039455.1 Methylobacterium sp. WL116 | reverse complement strand
GGACCGCGCCCCAGGCGCCGAGCGCGAGCCCGGTATCCTCCGGCCCGGCCTTCGCCATCGCCGGCAGCGGCATCGTGCGGGACGTCGGCTCGGCGCTCGCCGTCTCGGGGGCGCTCGGCGAGGGCATGAGCGATCCCTCGATCGGCTACCTCGTCGTCTACCACATCGAGATCGCGCTGCTGTTCGCGACGCTGGTCGCGATCGGCCCGCTGGTCCGGGACCGCAGCCCGCAACCGGCGGCGCGGGGCAGGCCCCGCGTCGCCCTGTCCACCTCCTCCACCTGAAGCTCGGGAGATCGCCATGCCACCAGGAGCACTGCCCACGGGAGCACTCACCGGCTACGTCGACGTCGCGCAGATCGTCCTGTACGCCTTCTTCCTGTTCTTCTTCGGCCTGGTCTTCTGGCTCCGGCGCGAGGACCGGCGCGAGGGCTATCCCCTCGAGGCCGAGGTGACGGGCACCCTCAAGCGCCCCGACCCGATCCTGATCCCGACGCCGAAGCTGTTCCACCTCGCCGACGGCAAGATCAAGCAGGCGCCGCAGGCCGACACCAGGCCCGACCGCAACTACCTCGGCAGCAAGCGCGAGCCCTGGCCGGGCGCCCCGCTGGAGCCGACCGGCGCCGACCCGATGTTCGCCCATGTCGGCCCCGGCTCCTGGGTCAGCCGCGACGACGCGTTCGATCACACCTTCGACGGCCAGAAACGGATCGTCCCCTTGCGGGTCGCGACGCACTTCATGGTCCACGAGGACGGCCCCAACCCGATCGGCATGAGCGTGTTCGGCGCCGACAGCCAGATCGCCGGAACGGTGTCCGACATCTGGGTCGACCGCGGCGAAAGCTTCGCCCGCTACTACGAGGTCGATCTCGGCGCCGGCGGACGCCGCGTGCTGATGCCGGTCACCTTCTGCCGCACGGGGCGGTTCTCGCGCACCGTGAAGACCGAGGCGCTGCTCGCCCGACAGTTCTCGGACATCCCGCCCCACGCCGACCCCGACGCGGTGACTCTCCTCGAGGAGGAGAAGATCATCGCCTATTTCGGCGCCGGCACCCTGTACGCCACGCCCCAGCGCGCGGAGACCCTGCTATGAGCGGCCGCCGGACCCACGATACGCCCTCGGACGACACCGTCCGCGACGACCGGATCCCCGAGGGCCTGCCCGAGGCGCTGCCGCCGGGCGAGCACATCCTGTGGCAGGGCCGGCCGACCGCCTTCGGCATGGCCGCCCGCCCGATGCACGGCGGGTTCGTGGTGCTGTGGTTCGGCGTGCTGGCCGCCTGGACCATCCTGCCGGCGGCTCTCGACGGCGCGGTGCTGGCGGGCCTCGAAGCCTCGTGGCCGACCTTCGCCGCCTGCGCCGCCGCGCTGGCCGTCGTCGGCGGCCTCGGCTGGCTCGCCTCCTGGACCACGACCTACACCATCACCAACCGCCGCGTGGTGATGCGGATCGGCATCGCGCTGCCGGTCACCTTCAACCTGCCGCTGGCGCAGGTGGAGGATGCCGCCCTGCACAGCTTCGCCGACGGCACCGGCGACCTGCCGCTCCGGCTGAGCGCCGGCACCCGCGTCGCCTACCTGCACCTGTGGCCGCATGCCCGCCCCTGGCGCGTGACCGAGCCGCAGCCGATGCTCCGCTCCGTCCCGAACGCAGGCGAGGTAGCCGCCATCCTCGCCCGGGCGATCGTCGCGGCGCGGGCGCCCGAGGAAGAGTCCGCGCTGCCGGTGCTCGTCGCCCGACCGCAGAACGCGGCGCGCAAGCCGCGCCTCGTCGCCGTCGGAGCGCGCTGACCGGCCCGAGCCTCCGCGGAGCCGCGCGGACGAGACATCACCCCGCCCGTCCCGGCCGAACCGCCGGGGCGGGCGTTCGCTTCTCGAAAAAAGTCGTTCGCGAACAGGACCTTGCCGGCACCCTCGAAAAACCCGCCCGAAAAATCCAGAACGAGGATTGTCAAGCGTGCTTGACACCGGTTAACGTGAAGCCAAGGAAACGGCGACGTGGCCGGACACCGAGCGGTGCCGCCCCGACGACCGGTCCGGGCAGACGGTGAGGGAAGCCGATGGGTGAGGTGGCGGAGGGCGGACCGATCCCGGCGCTCGCACTGATCGGAGCCGGGGCGCTCCTCGGCTTCACCATGCTGGCGGTGGTGGTCGGGCGCACCGAGCGGATCGGCCTCAGCGGAAACCCCGGCGGGAATCCCGTCGCCTCCGTCGCCCTGCGCGTGCTGGACCGCCCGGACGGGTCGATCCGGATCGAGGATGCCGCCGATGCGCGGCTGATCGAGACCATCGAGCCCGGCCAGGACAACTTCGTCCGCGCGACCCTGCGCAGCTTCGGCCAGTCCCGCCTGCGCGCCGGCCTGACCCCGGCCGAGCCGTTCCGCCTAACCCGCTACGACGACGGCTCGCTCGCCCTGATCGACGAGACCACGGGGCGCAGCGTCAACATGGGCGCCTTCGGCCCGACCAACGCGCTCGCCTTCGCCAAGCTCCTACCCGGCAACGCCCTTCCCGACGTGAGCGTCCCGCGATGATCGGATTCCTGAACGGCCGCCGCACGGTCGAGGTGCCCTGCACCGTCGAGATCGAGCAGACCCCCGAGAGCCTGCACGCCCATGTCAGCCTCGACGCCGACTTCGAGATCGAGCCCGGCGACGAGGTGCAGGTCCACGACGCGCCGACCTCGGTGCCCTACGGCGAGCGCCTCGTCGTCCGCCGCACCGCGACGGTGACGCGGGCCGGCCGGATCGAGCGGCTCTGGACCAAGCTCGCCGGCCATCTCGAGCTGACCGAGCTCTACGAAGTCAGCTTCAGCGAGAGGAGGAAGCTTTGAACGCTCCCGTCAGGCATCCGCTGCCCACCCGCCCGGTCAACGAATCGACCAAGTCCGCGCAGGAGACGACCTTCCTCAGCCCGCGCTTCTACACCACCGATTTCGCGGAGCTCGACCGCACGAACGTCGAGCCGGTCCGGGCCGAGTGGGACGTGCTGATCGAGGAGCTGCGCTCCGACCCGAACAAGCGCCACTTCACCCGCAACGCCGACTTCGACTGCGACCTGTCGCAGATGGAGCCCGAACTCCGGAAGGAGTTCCTCGACTTCCTGGTCTCGTCGATCACCGCCGAGTTCTCGGGCTGCGTCCTCTACGCCGAGATGCGCAAGCGCGCCAAGAACAAGGACATCAAGGAGCTGTTCGGCTTCATGAGCCGCGACGAGGCGCGCCACGCCGGCTTCATCAACGACACGCTGAAGGATTTCGGCATCGGCGTCGATCTCGGCTTCCTGACGAAGTCGAAGAAGTACACGTTCTTCCGCCCGAAGTTCATCTTCTACGCAACCTACCTGTCCGAGAAGATCGGCTACGCGCGCTACATCACCATCTTCCGCGAGCTGGAGAAGCACCCCGAGCGGCGCATCCACCCGATCTTCAAGTGGTTTGAGAAGTGGTGCAACGACGAGTTCCGCCACGGCGAGGCCTTCGCGCTACTGATGCGCGCCAATCCGAAGCTGACGCAGGGGCTGAACCGCTACTGGATCAAGTTCTTCCTGCTGGCGGTGTTCGCGACGATGTACGTCCGCGACCATTGCCGGCCGGCCTTCCACGCCGCCCTCGGGGTCGACCCGTCCGAGTACGACTTCACGGTCTTCCGCATCACCTCCGAGATCTCGAAGCAGACCTTCCCGCTGACGCTCGACCTCGACAACCCGAAGTTCAAGCAGCGGCTCGACACCCTGCTCGACTGCTCGGTGAAGATCGCCGAGGCGCGGGCGCAGGGCGGCGTCGCCGGCACGCTGAAGCGCGGCGTGCAGGTGGCGCGGGCCGCGGTCACCTTCGGCAGGCTCTACCTGTTGCCGACCCTCGACAACGCGATGCCCGCCGACATCCGCCTCGAGCCGGTGTGGTAGCGGGCCGGCGATGTCGCCCTACGCCGTCCCGGCCCTCTATGCGGTGGCGATCTGGTGGTTCTCCACCGGGGTGATCATCCTGCTCGACCATCTGCCGCGCCGCACCTTCCCGTGGAGCATGGCCGCCGGCACCGCGGTGCTGCTGGCGGCGCTCTACGCGATCGGCACGAGCGCCGGCGACGCCACGGAGACGGGGGCCTACACCGCCTTCACCGGCGCGCTGCTGGTCTGGGGCTGGCAGGAGATGAGCTACTACATGGGCTTCGTCACCGGCCCGCGGCCGGAGGCCTGCCGGCCCGGCGCCCGCGGCGTCGAGAAGTTCCGGGCGGCGGTCGCGACGAGCCTGTGGCACGAATTCGCCATCGTTCTCGGCGCGCTGGCGATCCTGGCGCTCACCTGGAACACCCCGCAAAGATTGGCCCTGTGGACCTACTGCGTGCTGTGGGGGATGAACCTCAGCGCCCGGCTCAACCTGTTCCTCGGGGTGCGCAACCTCAACGCCGAGTTCCTGCCCGACCATCTGGCCTATCTCGGCTGCTACCTGACGAAGCGGCCGATGAACCTGCTGTTCCCGGCGTCGGTCAGCGTCGCCACCGTGATCGTCGTGCTGCTCGGCCAGGCGGCGCTCTCCGAGCCGATCACGCCGCACGCGATGGTCGGCTTCACCATCCTCACCACGCTGATGGGCCTGGCGACCCTCGAGCACTGGTTCCTGATGCTGCCGCTGCCCGCGGCCGCCCTCTGGAACTGGAGCCTCCCGCCGAAGGTCGCGGCGTCCGCCGCGGCCGTCCCGACAAAGGTGAAGCTCGCGGCCTCCGCCGCAGCCGGACCGACACAGGGGCCGGCCGAGCCGGCCCGGCGCGACGCGGCCTAACGCGGGAGAACCCGCGCGATCGAAACGAGGACGGGGAGACGAGCGATGGATTACGACGCGTTCTTCGGCGCCGAGCTTCAGAATTTGCACCGGGAGGGGCGCTACCGCGTCTTCACCGATCTCGAACGTCAGGCCGGACGCTTCCCGCACGCGACCCATCACAGCCCCGAAGGCGAGAAGCCCGTCACGGTCTGGTGCTCGAACGACTATCTCGGGATGGGCCAGCACCCGGACGTGCTCGCCGCCATGCACGCGGCGCTCGACCGCTGCGGCGCGGGCGCGGGCGGCACCCGCAACATCTCCGGCACCAACCACTACCACGTGCTGCTGGAGCGCGAGCTCGCCGACCTCCACGGCAAGGAGGCGGCCCTGCTGTTCACCTCCGGCTACGTCTCGAACTGGGCGGCGCTCGGCACCCTCGGCGCCAAGCTGCCCGGCTGCGTCATCCTCTCGGATTCCGAGAACCACGCCTCGATGATCGAGGGCATCCGGGCGTCGCGCGCCGAGCGCCAGATCTTCCGCCACAACGACCCGGAGGACCTCGACCGCAAGCTGCGGATGATCGAGCCCGGCAGGCCGAAGCTCGTGGCCTTCGAATCGGTCTACTCGATGGACGGCGACATCGCGCCGATCGACGAGATCTGCGACGTGGCCGAGGCGCACGGCGCGCTCACCTACCTCGACGAGGTCCACGCGGTCGGCCTCTACGGCGCGCGCGGCGGCGGCATCTCGGAGCGGATGGGGCTGGCCCACCGCCTCGACGTGATCGAGGGCACGCTGGGCAAGGCCTTCGCGGTGCATGGCGGCTACATCACCGCGAGCGAGACGCTGTGCGACTTCGTCCGCAGCTTCGCCTCGGGCTTCATCTTCACCACCTCGCTGCCGCCGGCGGTGGCGGCGGGCGCGGCCGCCAGCATCCGCCACCTCAAGCGGAGCAACGTCGAGCGCGCACGGCACCAGGAGCGGGTGCAGCGGGTGCGCGAGCGCCTGGACGCCGCCGGCATCCCCACCCTGCCCAACGACAGCCACATCGTCCCGGTGATGGTCTGCGATCCGGTGCTGTGCAAGGCGATCTCCGACACCCTGCTCGACGAGTTCGGCATCTACGTGCAGCCGATCAACTACCCGACCGTCGCCCGCGGCACCGAGCGCCTGCGCATCACCCCGTCGCCCCTGCACACGGACGCCGACATCGACCACCTCGTCGGGGCGCTGGCCGCGATCTGGGGGCGGATCGGGCTGGAGCGGGTGGCGGCGGAGTAGGGGACACGCCGCCGACAATCCGTGCGGCGAGTTTCTCCGCGTCCTCGGGCCCTACCGAATTCCGACGCCTCTGCGTGACGGCGCCGGATGGTGCGTCCGAAGCACTGCGGGGCCCGTTCTTCCATGGGGAGAGGGGACCCGCGCCTGACCCTGCATAGCGTGCGGCCCTGACGAGTCGCATCGGAAGAAGGGAACTGCCCGTGCGTTTCGAAGGCCAGGGTGCCATTCTCGATCGCGCCGATCGAGCCGATCGCGCCGAACCTCCCCAGCCACGGATCGGCGTGACAACATCTTCGCAATCACGAGTGCCCCCGCGCGTGACTACCTTCCCCTTCACCGCCATCGTCGCCCAGGACGAGATGCGTCGGGCGCTGCTGATCGCGGCGGTCGATCCGTCGGTGGGGGGCGTGCTGGTGTTCGGGGATCGCGGCACCGGCAAGTCCACCGCGATCCGGGCGCTGGCCGGTCTGCTGCCGCGGATGCGCGCGGTCGTCGGCTGCCCCTATGCCTGCGATCCGGCCGCACCCGCCGAATCGTGCCCGCATTGCCGCGGCCAGGCGGAGCGCAAGAGCGCGCTCGTGCCGGTGCCGGTGGTCGACCTGCCGCTCGGAGCCACCGAGGACCGGGTGGTCGGCGCGCTCGACCTGCAGCGGGCGCTGGCGCTCGGCGAGAAGGCGTTCGAGCCCGGGCTGCTGGCGCGGGCCAACCGCGGCTTCCTCTACATCGACGAGGTCAACCTGCTGGAAGACCACCTCGTCGACCTGCTGCTCGACGTGGCGGCCTCCGGGGTCAACACCGTCGAGCGCGAGGGCCTGTCGATCCGGCACCCGGCGCGCTTCGTGCTCGTCGGCTCCGGCAACCCGGAGGAGGGCGAGCTGAGGCCGCAGCTCCTCGACCGGTTCGGCCTCGCCGTCGAGGTGGCGACGCCCACCGACATCGCGACCCGCATCGACGTGGTCCGCCGCCGCGACGTCTACGAGCGCGACCCGGAAGCGTTCTGCGCCACCTACGCCAAGGCCGAGCGGGCGCAGGCC
>NZ_VRUV01000230.1:0-7098 GCF_008039455.1 Methylobacterium sp. WL116 | reverse complement strand
TCGTCGCGGATCGTCTCCCGGCGCGGCCTTGCTCGCGCCGGACGCGGCCACCCTCGACGCGCTGGTGCTCGACGGCCTGAGCTACGGTCATTCGAGCGGCGCCGTGCAGGGCAAGGCGGCCTTCGTCGACGCGCTGACGAGCGGGCGCTCCGCCTTCCCAAGCATCGTCCTGTCGGACCGCTCGGTCTCGGTCGTCGGCGAGGACGCCATCGCCCGGCACGTGTTCAGCGGCGAGGCGACCTCCGGCGGCAAGACCGCGCCGGTGCGCATCGGCGTGATGCAGGTCTGGCACCGGGACGGCGGCCGCTGGCGGCTGCTCGCCCGGCAGGCCTACAAGATCTGAGCGGGCGCGGATCGCTCAGGCGTAGGCGGCGCAGATTCCCAGAAAATCCTCGGCGACGAGGCTGGCGCCGCCGACGAGCGCGCCGTCGACGTTCTCCACCGAGAGCAGCTCGCGCGCGTTGCCGGGCTTGACCGAGCCGCCGTAGAGGATGCGGATCTTGGCCGCCTCCTCGCCGACGAGCTTGTCGAGCATCTCGCGCAGGGAGGCGTGGACCTCGGCGATCTCGCGCGCCGTCGGCGTGCGGCCCGAGCCGATCGCCCAGACCGGCTCGTAGGCGATCACGGTGTCGGCGCCGGTCGCGCCCTTCGGCGTGCCGATGGCGAGCTGCGCCCGGACGATGTCGAGGGCCCGGCCCTGCTCGCGCTCCTCCATGGTCTCGCCGACGCAGATGATGCCGCACAGGCCGGCGCGCCGGGCGCCCAGGGCCTTGGCGTGGACGCCGTCGTCGGTCTCGTGATGGTAGGCCCGGCGCTCGGAATGTCCGACGATGACGTAGCGCGCGCCGAGGTCGGCCAGCATCTCGGCGGAAATCGAGCCGGTGAAGGCGCCGCTCGGCTTGGCATGGAGGTTCTGGCCGCCGATGGCGATCGACGAATCGTAGGTCGCGGCGACGCAGGCCGAGATCAGCGTCGAGGGCGGGCAGATCAGCAGGTCGATCGTCTCGGCGAGCGCCGGGGACAGGCCGGTCCGCACCGCGTCGACCACGGGGATCGAGGCCCGGGTGCCGTTCATCTTCCAGTTGCCCGCAACCAGGGGCCGCCGTCCCGAACGCATCATCGATG
This sequence comes from Methylobacterium sp. WL116, assembly GCF_008039455.1. Classification (NCBI taxonomy): domain Bacteria; kingdom Pseudomonadati; phylum Pseudomonadota; class Alphaproteobacteria; order Hyphomicrobiales; family Methylobacteriaceae; genus Methylobacterium; species Methylobacterium sp. WL116. The sequence goes on along the minus strand of NZ_VRUV01000230.1, from coordinate 5,973 downwards.
TCCCTGCCGTCCCAAACGCCTGCCGGCGCACGCGTGGGCCGGGGCTACCAGAGCCCGCATGAGGGCGCAAACCGGATCGGCCGCGCCGGGAGACGATCCGCGACGAAGATCACCCGGCCCCCGCTCCGGGGACGGGCGGCATGCCGAGACGCGATGGATCGAAAGAACCGAGGACACCCGCGCGGGGGATGCCGGCGAGGCGGAGGGGCGATAGGCCGAAAACGGCTACCTTATGTTAGATCGGCCTTAATTCCTGACATGCGATCACGGCGCATGCGCGGTCCACGGACATTCCTTCAGGCGAGAGGCGGAGCGACGGCGGTCGAATTCGCCCTCGTCGCGCCGATGCTGCTGTTGACGATCGCCTTCGTCATGGCCGTCGCCCTGGTGATGTTCGTCAACCAGCGGCTCGATTACGCGACGAGTCAGGCCGCGCGGCAGGTGATGATCGGCAAAGCCAAGATCAATGGCATCGATCAGGCGACGTTCAAGACCGCGCTCTGCAGCAGGCTGCCGGCCGTGATGTCGTGCGGGAACGTCGTGGTGAACCTCTACAAAGTGCAGCCGACCTTTGGCGCGAAGAGCGGCTACTACGCCTTCGTCAAGCCGGACGTCAGCGGCCTCCTGGTGCCGTCCCAGACGAGCGGATCGGGCCAGTACGATCTCGGCAATGCTGGAGACTATCAGTACCTGCAGGTCATCTACCCGATTTCGGTCCTGCCGAGCGTCTTCGCATCCATGCTCGGCACCGACGGCTCCACGAGCTACCTGGCGATCTCGACGGCGGCATTCCGCAACGAGAAGTTTTGATGGCACCCCGTCGGCCATCCCTCACGCAACGCTTCCGCGACGACCGGCGCGGGCTGTCGGCGGTCGAGTTCGCGCTCGTCCTGCCGGTGCTGCTCGCGCTGATGCTCGGCGGCATCCAGTTGGTCACGTATGTGAACGCGACGCGCAAGGTCGAGCTCGTCGCGCACTCGATCAGCCAGATGATCTCACAGGTGCCGCCGCCGCCGGGGGCCACGATCGCCACGGTCAACGCGACCGACCTTCACTTCAGCTTCGATTCGGCGCTCGTGCTGTTCCCCTACGTCATGAAGGATGCGGCCCGGCAGAACGTGCTTTGGTCGAACGACATCACCATCAAGTACGCCAGCGTCGCCTTCACGCAGAAGTCGACCGCCTGCAACGACCCGGCCGACATGAGCGCCTGCTACACGGCCAACGTCGTGTGGACGAGCACGGGCACGTCCGGCAGCACCCAGCGCTCCTGCGGGACGCCTTTGCTGCCCGCCGACAATACCGCCGCGCCGAACGTCGGAACCTTGCCGCGCTCGGTCTACGGTCCCGGCTCGATCATCGTCATCGACGTGGCATTCACCTTCAAGCCGACCTTCGGCGCCAAGTTCTTTTCAGGCAGCCAGATCGCCCGCTCGGTCTACGTCCAGCCGCGCTACGCCACCCTCGTGAACTACGACACCGCGAACAGCGACGGGATCGCCACGAAATGTTCTGGCTACTGAACCGCCTTCGCCGGGCAGACCGGCACGCCATCTCGCGTCCGAGCTTTGCGGAGGCACGGGGTGGCAACGTCGCGATGATCTTCGGCCTCAGCCTCATCCCGCTGGTCGGGCTCATCGGGCTCGGGGTCGATTACGGCGTCGCGATCACCAACAAGACGAAGCTCGACGGCGCGGCGGACGCGGCCGCGGTCGCGGCCGTGGCGACGGCCAAGGCCTACATCGCCGCCAACCAGGGCCAGCCCAACCTCACCGCCAAGGCGATCGCTGCGGGCATCACCCAGGCCACCAACGTCTTCAACGTCAACGCGGGGAAGGTGCCGTTCACCACCTACACGCTGCAGACGCCGCAGCTGGCCCCGGACGGCCAATCCCTGACGTCGACGGTCGCCTACACCGCCACCGTGACGAACACCTTCGGCCGGATCTTCCGCACGCCGACGACCCCCCTCGCCAATACGGTGACCGCGTCGACCGACCTCGCAAGCTACCTCGACTTCTACGTGATGGTGGACGTGTCGGGATCGATGGGGCTGCCGACCTCGGCGAGCGACATGAACCTGCTCGCCAGCATGAACGTCGAATCGACGCTCACCGATTCCAAACAGGGATGCATGTTCGCTTGCCACTGGCCCGGAGCCAACGGGTGGAACCTGGCAGTCAATCACAAACCGAAACCGATTCAATTGCGTTCGGATTCTGTCAACAATGCCGTTTGCTCGCTGCTTCAGCGTGCCACGAGCCAAATGATCGTCCCGAACCAGTACCGGGTCGGCATCTATCCGTTCATCAATCAGTTGGCGACGCTTTCTCCGCTCTCCAGCAACCTTGCCACGGCGAACACGGCGGCCGAATGCACGAAGCAACCGCCAATGGCGTTCACCAATCTTCTCGATACCAACACCACCCAGCTCTCCGTCAACGGCGATCCGAGCACCGGCACGGGGAGCGGCGGGACGCATTTCGAGGTCGCCCTGCCTCAGATGAAGTCGACCATCTCGGCTTACGGTGATGGCTCGTCCACCAGCAACCCGAAGCCGTTCGTGTTTCTCATCACGGACGGCATGCAGAACGGTCAACACTACTATCTTTGGAAGAACGGAAAGTACACGTATCCTGGAAACCCATCGAAGTTCAACGGCTATGCCAACGCGTGGTGGGACGGTTCCAGCCCCGCCCAAATGGACCCGTCCAATTGCACAGCGCTGAAGAACGCCGGCGCGACAATCTCAGTCCTCTACATCCCCTATATTACGATCAACTCAACCAACGACGGAACCTATACGGCTTGGGAGAACAATCAGGTCAACCAATTCAGCCCGACGCTCTCGACCCCGCTCAAGAGCTGCGCCTCGCCGGGCTTCTTCTTCACGGCCAGTTCGGCGGACGAAATCAACGCTTCGCTGAGCGCGATGCTCGACCGCGCCGTGAAGATGACCCGCCTGACGCAGTAGGCTCGGCGGCGGCCTTTGCCTGCCGGTGCGGACTAGGCTATCGCGGGCGGATCGAAGGACGGCGCCTCGCGGCGCCCGACAGGGCCGGATGCCTCCGGCGATCCGAGCGCGCGTAAGCTAAGAGAATGCTGCAGAACATCCGCAACGCGAGCCAGCACTGGCTCGGCAAGATCGTGCTGACGGTGATCTTCACGTTCCTGATCGCGGGCGTCGCGGTCTTCGGCGTCGAGGAGTTCTTCCGCGGCGGCTCGTCGACCGCGGTGGCCACCGTCGGCAAGACGCCGATCACGGCCGAGGCCGTCCGCACCGCCTACCAGAACCAGCTCCAGCGCTACCAGACGCAGATGCGGCGCACGCTGACCCCGGATCAGGCGCGGGCGCTCGGCGTCGACCGGCAGGTGCTGTCCCAGCTTGTGACCGAGGCGTCGCTCGACCAGAAGACCTCCGATCTCGGCCTCGCGGTGCCCGACGCCTCGGTGATCCGGGCGATCCACGACGAGAAGAGCTTCCAGAACGCGCAAGGCCAGTTCGAGTCGGCGCTGTTCTACCAGACCCTCCAGCGCGCCGGCCTGAACGAGGCGATGTTCGTGCGCGAGCAGCGCGCCGTCATCGCGCGGCTGCAGCTCGCCGAGGCGGTCTCCGCCGACCTGCACGTGCCGGAGGCGATGCGCCTGGCGGTGCATCGGTACGCCACCGAGCGGCGCAAGGCCGCCTACCTGATGCTGCCGCCCTCGGCCGCCGGCGAGGTCGCGGCGCCGAGCGAGGACGCGCTGAAGGCCTATTACGAGGGAAACCGCTCGGCCTACCGTGCCCCGGAATACCGCGCCGCGACCCTGCTGGTGCTCGACCCGGCGGCGATGGCCAAGCCCGACGCCGTCTCGGCCGAGGAGGTGCAGAAGGCCTACGACCAGGAGAAGGCGCGCTTCGGCGCGCCCGAGAAGCGCACGATCCAGCAGATCGTGTTCCCCGATGCCGCGGCCGCCGAGGCGGCACGCAAGGCGATCGCCGACGGCAAGAGCTTCGCCGCGGTGGCGGAGGAGCGCGGCACCGACGGCAAGGACCTGACCCTGGGGACGCTGACGCGGGCCGAGCTGTTCGATCCGGCCGTGGCCGATGCCGCCTTCGGCCTCGACAAGGACGGCACCAGCCAGCCGGTGAAGGGCCGCTTCGGCACGGTGCTCCTCCACGTCACCGCGATCGAGCCGGCGACGGTGAAGACGCTGGCCGAGGTCGAGCCGGAGATCCGCAGGCAGATCGCGCTGGCGCGGGCCCGCGACGGCGTCGACAAGATCCACGACGCGATCGAGGACCAGCGCGCCGGCGCCAAGCCGCTCGCCGACATCGCCAAAGAGCGCGACCTGCCGATCGTGACGATCGCGGGCGTCGACGCGCAGGGCAAGGATCCGGCGGGCCGGACGGTGGCCGGCATCCCCGATTCCGAGACGACGCTGCCGGCGCTGCTGCGCGCCGAGATCGGCGGCGACAACGAGCCGCTGCGGACCAAGGCCGGCGGCTACGTCTGGTACGACGTGACCAAGATCGACGCGGCGCACGACAAGCCCCTCGACGAGGTCCGCGACGCGGTCGCCGCAGGCTGGCGCGAGGCCGAGGTGTCGCGCCTGCTGCAGGCCAAGGGCAAGGCTCTGGCCGAGCGGCTCGACAAGGGCGAGACCCTCGCGGCGCTCGGCACCGAGATCGGCGTCAACCCGCAAGAGGGCGACGATCTGGCCCGCAACCAGGCCAAGGACGCGCTGACGGTCGACGTGGTCAACCGCATCTTCGCGACCGCCGTCGGCAAGGCCGGCTCGGCCGCGTCCGGCGAGGCGCGCGCGGTCTACAAGGTCGAGGCCGCGACGATGCCGGCCTTCGTCGCCGGCAGCCCGGCGGACAAGACGATCGAGGGCAACTTCCGCACCGCGCTGGCCGACGACGTGCTCGGCGAATACATCGCCGAGGTGCAGAAGAACGCCGGCGTCAGCGTCAACCAGGCGGCGCTGCGGCGCGCGATCGGCGGCGAGTACTAGGGCCGATGGCGGACGCGTCCGACTACGCCGCCTACGCGGCGGCCTACGAGGCCGGTCGCCCGGTCCTCCTCGACCTGACGCTGGTGGCCGACCTCGAGACGCCGGTCGCCGCGTTCCTCAAGCTGCGCAGCCGCCATTCCGGCCCGGCCTTCCTGCTCGAATCGGTCGAGGGCGGCGTGGTGCGCGGGCGCTACTCGATGATCGGCCTCGATCCCGACCTCGCCTGGCGTTGCCGCGACGGCCGCGCCGCACTCGCCCGCGACGACCTCTCCGCCTTCGTCGCCGACGCGCGCGCGCCGCTCGAGTCGCTGCGCGCGCTGATCGCCGAGAGCGCGATCGTGGAGGGCGAGGGCTCCGAGCTTCCGCCGATGGCGGCCGGCCTGTTCGGCTATCTCGGCTACGACATGGTCCGTGCCATGGAACGGCTGCCCGAGCCCAATCCCGACCCGCTGAACGTGCCCGACGCCATCCTCGTGCGCCCGCGGGTGATGGTGGTGTTCGATTCCGTGCGCGACCTGATCACCGTGGTCTGCCCGGTGCGCCCGGCGGCCGGGGTGACGACGAAGGCCGCCTACGAGGCGGCGCTGGCGCGCCTCGACCGGATCGCCGAGGCGCTGGAAGGCCCGCTGCCGATCGAGGCGCGGGTCGACCTCGCCGCGGTCGCGAGGCCCGAGCCGGTCTCGAACACCTCGCCGGAGGCCTATCTCGCGATGGTGGCCAAGGCGAAGGAATACATCGCCGCCGGCGACGTGTTCCAGGTGGTGCTGTCGCAGCGCTTCGAGGCGCCGTTCACCCTGCCGGCGATCGCGCTCTACCGCTCGCTGCGGCGCACGAACCCGGCGCCGTTCCTGTGCTACCTCGACTTCTGCGAGTTCCAGGTCGTCTGCTCGTCGCCCGAGATCCTCGTGCGGGTGCGCGACGGCAAGGTCACGATCCGGCCGATCGCCGGCACCCGCCGCCGCGGCGCGACGCCGG
>NZ_VRUV01000022.1:0-24563 GCF_008039455.1 Methylobacterium sp. WL116 | reverse complement strand
AGGGCGTGCGGGGCCCCGCGACCGAGGAAGCTCTGCGCCCCGGCGCAGGGGGCCAGGAGCAGGCCGGTCGCCAGCACCATCGCGGCCCGGAGGCAGCGGAGCGAACGCGCGGCGATCGCACGGGCGGGGGGGAGATCAATCTGAGCCATGTCTCAGCCGGCGCTTGGGTGGGGCGAGTCCGAATTGCGCCGGCGGTCGCGGACGAGCGCGGCGTTCTCGGCGTCCAGCATCATCTGGAGCCAGCCCGGCGTCGCATCCTCGACCTTCGGCACCGGCTTCGCGCTCCGGACGGTGATCTCCGACGATCCGACGTTGGCGGCCGGCTCCGCGCGGGCGCCGTCGACGAGCCGGCGATGCATCGTCACCGTGCGGGGGAGCGGCACCTCGACCTGGGGCGCCGCGGCGGGGACCGGTGCCGGGTTGCCCTTGAGCAAGTACGCCGCCGCGCGCACCGGGCCGACGACTCCCCACCAGACGAACTGCAGGATCCCGGCGAGGAGGTTCTTGTGACCGCGCCGGCGCTGCTGGAACCGGGCCATCGCGTCCGCGTCGCCGTACATGAGGTCGGCGAGGACGAAGTACGCCTCGGGCGGCAGGGTCTCGAAGTCGAGCCGCCACACGGATTCCTCGCCGGACGCCGTCATCGCCGTGAGCCGCACCGGGATCGCGGCCCGGACGGCCTCCGCGGACAACCCGTCGCGCGGCGGAACCGAAAGCAGGCCCGCGTTGGTGTCGGTGCTCCGCTGCATCGGAACCACGGCATCCATGCGGACTTGGCAGCCGGCGCTTGAGATGCGCTCGACGGCCACGTCGACCGCCATTCCGTTGAGGGTGAGGACGGCGCGGCGGTCGACGGCCAGCGACGGGCTGGTCTCGGTCTGGCGCCGCTCGGCCGCAACGCCCAGAGCGGCACCGGCGGTGATCAGGTTGAAGCCGTTCCACAGGCCGACCACGAGCATCAGGTTGGTGACGCCCGGTTCGAACAGGTAGCGATAGCTCGCCACGCAACAGCCCGTCAGCAGGACCGCGAACACCAGGAAGAAGGGCAGCGCCAGGGGGGAGAGCTGGTCGCGGTCCAGCGTCACGTTCTTGGCGGTCACCTTGAACTGGGGCCTACGCGGCGACAGGATCACCGCCGCCGTCGCCCGGATCAGGAACAGGCCCTGGACGTATTCGTACAGCTCCGACACGAACGGCCAGCGCACGCGGCCATAGAGATAGTTCTGCATCATCAAATTGACGAGGATGTAGGTCGCCGTATAGGCCACCGCCTCGTCCACGTTCGCGATGACGATCTTCATATCGAGGAAGATGTACAGCAGCGGCGCGATCATGAAGATCAGGCGCGGAATCGGGAAGAACCAGAACGTCATGCTCGACAGGTAGCACAGGCGCTGGATCGGCTTGAGGCCGCGCTTGAACATGGGGTTCTTCAGAAGCATGATCTGGAGCATGCCCTGGCACCAGCGCGAGCGCTGGCCGATGAAGTCCGAGAGCGTCGCCGGCTGAAGCCCGGCGATCAGCGTCTTGTCGACGTAGACGCTGGTCCAACCGCGCGAATGGAGCTCGAAGGCGGTCTCGCAATCCTCGGTGATGGTCACGCCCGAGAAGCCGCCGGCCTCCTCCAGGGCGGTCCGGCGAAGGAGCGCGGCCGAGCCGCAGAAGAACGAGCCGTTCCACTTGTCGAGGCCGCGCTGGCCGATCGCGTAGAACATCTCGTTCTCCGACGGCATGCGATCGAAGGTGGCGAGGTTCCGTTCCACCGGGTCGGGATTGAGGAAGGCGTGCGGCGTCTGCACGAGGAACAGCTTCGGATCCTCGGCGAAGTGGCCGACGGTGTCGCGCAGGAAGGAGCGGAACGGCACGTGGTCGGCGTCGAGCACCACCACGACCTCGCCGCCGGAATTCTGGAGACCGTTGTTGAGGTTGCCCGCTTTCGCGTGCAGGTTGCGCCGCCGGGTCAGGTAGGAGACGCCGAGCTCCGCACAGAGCGTCTGCAGGTCCGCCCTGCGCGTGCGCGCCTCCTGCGCGGCCGCCAGATCGGAATCGGTGCATTTCTGATCGGTCCCGCCGTCGTCCAGAAGCCAGACCGTGAGCTTGCCGGCCGGGTAATCGAGGGAGCGGGCTGCCGCCAGCGTCGTGGCGAGGATGTGCCGGTCCTCGTTGTAGCTCGGCACGAAGATGTCGACGGTCGGCAAGTCCGCATCGTCATCCGCCGGCACGAGGGCGCGCGTCAGCGGATCAGCGTTCACGATCAGGCTGACCATGAGGATGTAGAAGCAATAGACCTCGGCCAGCGCCAGCGTCACGCCCGCGGCGAAGCCGAACGGATCGGTCGTTGGCGGCAGCGTGCTCGACAGGCGCCAGTAGAGGTAGCGCAGCACGATGAGGCTGCCGACCGCCAGGAACACCGAACGCCCGACCTGGCCCCGCGCGAACAGCCAGAGGAGGATCATCAGACCGATCGCGCCGAGGCTCATCTCCAGCTGGATCGAGGTTCCAACCGGCTGTGCCAGCAAAAGCAGCACCACGGCAGCACTCACAAGCCAGACTGCACGCACGGGGACGGATGTCACGGGCTCGATTCCTCGAATCAAAGAATGTCGCGCATCGCGGAAGTCTCGGATGCAGGCACGGTTACTGCCGGATTGCGGCGCTCAACGGTTGTCTTTCGGCCGGAGGTTCATCAGAAGGCTGCTCGACCTTCGACGCTGGTGTAATAACCACCCTTTTGGATCCGATCATATGCGTAGCCGGCGCCAACGGAGAACTTCATTGGCCCGATGGTGAATCCGGTAAGATGAGCGCCCAATCGCCACTGGTTGAAGAACGCATCACCCAGCAGCGTCGCCTCCGGGCCGACGAAGACACCATCGGCCACGGCAAAACCCGCCCGCATGCGGACATAGTAGGCGCTGAACAGCGTCGAATAAGAGGCGTTGGCGGCGAACAGAGTGTTCGCCGTCGGATTGAGATAGAGATCGGCGGCGACCTTCGCGCCGATGCCGGTTCCGAGCACGGGATTGTTCGGATCGATGACGGACAGCGAATTGCTGCGGATGTTCACGCCGACGTAACCGGCGAGCGCGGCCTGCTGCCAGATCCATTCATAGCCCAGCATGGCGGTGCCCTCCTCCTGCTCGCCGCGCACGGTGCGGCCGGTGGAGGACGGATAGGAATACGTACCGGCCACGCCCTGCAGCCGGATGCGCGGACCGCTCTCGTTGAGCGGGGTCACGGGCGCGATCGTCGCGGTGACGACACCGAACGCCGAGCTGTTCGAGGTCACGGTGGCTGCGGAGTCGATCGCGACGATGTAGTCGTCCTGCACGGATTCCCGTTCCGCGCCGGTGTACCAGTCGGCCGCCGCGACGACGTTCGGCGTAGCCAACGTCGCAATTGCTCCGAAGACACAGAGACCAGCGCGAATCTTCGTCATGATGTCGTCCGAGGGTGCAGGCGGATCATCGCGGCGCGCCGATGTCCCGCGGCACAAAGAGCTTCATAAGGATTTAAAGATGGTTAACGCCCAATATCTGGGACCTCTAAATGTGCTTTGATTATTCAACCATTGGTTGTAGTGGCGATATATTGCCCAGATCTGCAGTCTAAATTTGCTGACTTTGTAGGCTTTCTGCGCGGATCACGCTGCTGAATTGAGGCCGTGCTGCCGATAGAATGTCTCAGGCGATCAGGTGCAACGTTTCAGACGGGAAGCTGTCGGTAAGTCAATCTTCGAGCTGGAAGACGCACAGGTAAGACCTGCCCGGAGATCCGGAACCAAGAGGTGGCGACACCGGTCGCAATCGACTCCGTGACATCGGTGCGCTCGTCGGCGGTGACGACGCCGATAGAAGGTTGGACGCCGATCCGGACGGGCTCACGATCCAAAGCTCCGCCGGCAATACGCTATGTCGCCCCCCCTGATCGACGAGAGAGGGACGATGTTTCCTTCCGGCTGGTCCGCGACAGGATGCGCGTCGCGAATCTGCGCCGGCCGGGCAGGACGCCCTGTGGCCTTTTTCCTACACGTAGGAAATCCCGTGCAACACGGCGCTTCGACGCGGCGAAGCGGAGATCAAAGACCCTCCAGGCGCTCGATCAATGAGCGGGCGTGAAAAGGATCGATCGCCTTCATTCGGCGCGATAGATCGACGTCGTCAGGAACCGAAGACCGTGCAGCCCGCCGCAACGCGGAGCTGTGTTCCGGTCGAAAGACGGACAACTCCAGATCAGCGCAAGCGATCGGGACGTCGACTTCGAGCGAACCGGCGTCCCCGTGCCCGGTCAGGCATCACGCAGCATCGGCGCGGCGCGACGGCTTGGTCGCGCCGGCGAGGGCATCGACGAGATCCTGCGAGCTGAACGGCTTGCGCAGTGTTTGGACCGCAGCGTCGCCCCGGAGAGGGATCGCGTCGGGTGCCATCAGCACGATGGCTGTCGCCGGATGCGTGCGCGACACGACGTCGGCCAGAAAGACCCCGTCCACCGCCGGCATCGCATGCGCGCACAGCAGGACGGCGTAGGCGCGGGACCCGGCGAGAGCCTCGCTCGCCTCCTCCGTCGACGCCACGGGCGTCACCGCATAGCCGCGACCGATCAGGCTCTCGGCCGTCGAGGCGCGAAGGACGGCATCGGGCTCGACGAGCAGGACCTGTTCCGCCTCACGGGCGGGATCGGATGGCACAAGGCTCTCCCGTGCGATCGGGAACGTCAGGGTGATGGTGATGCCCGCGTTCGCAGTCGCGACGCCGATGGCCCCACCGATCGCGTCCATCTGGCCCTGGACCGCGGCGATGCCACGATCGGCCCGGAAGCCGTCCGGGGCCGAGAATCGGGCCCGCAGGCCGATCTGGGCGTCGCCGTGATCAGACGCCTCCTCGACCGAAAGCGTCACGATCGCATCGGTCAGGAGGGAGGCGCGTGCATCGCTGGCGACGTTGAGCAGGGCGACTTCCAATTCGCGAATGCCGCATGCGAGCTCCGGCAGGGTGCCCGCCCACGGCGTCAGCACGAGCCCGGGCAAGATCGCCGCGCGGATGAAGTCGACGGTCTCGGTCACGACGCGCGCGGCGTCGCCGTTCTGCACGACCGGGCTGTCGGGCTGGACGAGGGCCAACATGCGCTTCAAGAGTGCGGAACCACGGGCGACATCGCGCCGTGCGGTCTCCATCGCGTTGTCATCCGCGAAGGCGGCATCGTTTTCGATGTCGCGCAGGTCGGCCCAGATCGCGTCGAGGGCGCTGCCGATGTCGTGCGCGATCCCCGCGACGATCGCCTGTGCCGGGAAGGCGGCCGGTGGTTCACCGACCTCCGCCAGCACGGCCCCCGGCGCGACGGATCCGGTGGACGGCGCGGGAAGGGCGACCTGGGCGATCTCACGCGTCAAGGCGTGGAGACGGACCGGTTGCCCGTTGAGCGCGACGGCGGTGAGGCGCAGGACCAGGCGGCGGCCAGCGCTGTCTTCGGGACCGGCGAGAGAACGAATGACCGCCTCTCGGATGGAGCCGGGCTCCTCGCATACGGCGCGCATCGTGTTCTTGAGCAGCGCGCGGTCGTCGACCTCGATCCGCGCGAGCATCTCCTCGAGCGTACACGCCCGCTCGGCGGCATTCTCGACCGCGGCGGCCGCGCCGTCTGCCCAGGTCACCTGCCCGTTCCGCAGGTCGACCTCCCAACTCGTGAAGCCCCCGAGCAGCCTCGCCGAGCGGACGCGGTCGCGGCTGCGTGCCAGGGCTCCCCGGGACTCCCCGAGCAGGCGTTCCCGTCCCTGGCTTCGCCCGATGCAGGCGCCGACGGCATCGGCCAGGTTGGCGAGATCGGCCGTGGGCACATCACGACGGAGCAGATCCACCCGGTCCTGACGGGCCGCGTCGGCGATCCGTTGCACGTTGCGGCCGAGCCGTCCCCCGACCGCGCCGCCGATATAAGCCGCGCCGAGGGCCGCCGCGGCGAGGGCGAGGAACGTGGCGGGGCCTGCGCCCGCGGCGTCCTCGACGAGATCGCGCTGTTTGACCGAAACGATCCACCCGAGCCCGGCGCCTTCGGCGATGGCTGCGGTGGCCTCATGGGTTCGACCCACCTGCGCCAAGCCGGTCGACCGGTGAAGCGTACGCCCGCCGGCATTCATGACTTGAATGGCGGAGTCGCGTGCCGCACCCCCGAGGTTGCGGCGCAGGGCGGCGACCACCTCCTGGATCCAGTCCGGCTTGAGCTGGACCGCGAGGACACCGATCTCCGTTGTGCCGCCGGCGCGAACGGGCGCGCCGATGATCACGTTCGGCGGGACGTCGCCGCCCGTGCGGGTGCGATCGCTCGCGTCGCCGATCACGATCCCGGATATGCCGCGCGAAAACCAGGTCGTCCCGGACACGTCGGCGCCGGCGAGCGACCCGCTCGCGGTGACCAGCACGCGACCGCTCCTGTCGGCGACGAGGATGTCGGCATATCCCGGATGAAGAGCACGCCAGCGTCCGAGGACTTGCTGGACCGTCGTCCCGTTCCCCTCGCGCCCGAGCACCGTGTTTTCCGCAGCAAGGCCGACATCACGCCCGACCGTCGCCAATTCCTCGCTCAGCCTGTCGGAAATCAGGTTCGCCGTACGACGGACGTCCGCTCCGCTCCTGCGCGCAGTCTCCGCAGCATCTTCAGAGCCGACGAGCAGCACGCAGGCACCGCCGGCAAGCACCGCGACCACGAGGATCGCGGCCAGCAGGACCCGAAGCGAAATCGATCGTCCCATATGCATCATCTGCGCCCAAAGAGGCTTGTCGCCATCCGGTCAAGCAGATCAGCAATTCGATAGACATGGTTAAAAAACGGTTAATGATCTACCATATCTGAGAAAATAGGCCTTTCGACATAAGCTTCGATTGGCGCCCCTCTGGGTTGCAAAGTTGCGGCAGCAATCCGGTCCATCGCGGCGACGATGGCCGAATCCCTTTTCTGCCGATTTAATCCGGCAGCCCGAACGATGAGTGGATCAATTCACCCTCGGCAGGATCGCGATACCGAAATGTGAAGGCCAAGCCCATGCTGATCAGAGGATCATCGCGTGACATCGCCGGCCTCGCGTGGATGGCCAGAGGTGGACCGGCAGGCGAGATCCGAGTGACGCCGTAGGACCTGGCGAGCATTCTCAGCGCTCTCTTCATGAGACGGAATCAGGTGACTGATTGGCTCCGTCGGGGCGGCACTTCCATGGGAACCTGGCACAGAACGCGGCCTTCGCAGCGCAGCATTTCCAAACATTATCAGAGTCTTGAATAAAATCATGTCGCGCGCGCAGAGGCTTGGGTTCTCACCGCGTCGCCGCAGCCTTGATCAAGCGCCGGCTCTTGCTTGATCGGACATCTCGACGACGATTGTGAAACCCTCGGACGTGGCGTCGAACCAAAAGACAAACCTCTTCGAGCCGGTGAACCAAGCTGAGAGACGGCTGCTCCCGACAATCTGCTCGGCGGCAATTTCGCGCCAGTTTCCATTCGGCTCCGAAGCGCGGACCTACAACCAAAGCGCTCCCCCAAATCGCCATTGAGCCCGCAGATGATCCGTACGACAACACCCGCAACGAGATAAGAGCTATTCCAAAAGGGCATGTGAGGAAGGCGAATATTGTCATGCCGGATAGGACTGCAAACAATCTTGCGACGGATAGCGATCTCGCCAACATCGATGCGGGATTACCACAGCGCTTGCATGCTCTCGACGCGGTTCGTGGCCTTGCAGCGGCCATCGTGCTCAATCATCACTGCCTTACGATCATTCCCGCTTACAGCGACTATTTCTACTCCGACTGGACAACGGAAGCGAGATCCGTCACGGAATATATCCTGTTCTATACCCCGGCGAGGATTTTTTGGTCGGGCTATGAAGCGGTCACGCTCTTCTATGTCCTGAGTGGCCTGGTGCTGGCTTTGCCTTGGATCGATGGACACCCTCCGCAGTATCGCGCATTCTTGGTCAAGCGCATCTCCCGAATTTATCTTCCGTATGTTGCGATCATTTCGATTGCGGCCGTTGCAGTCTATTTTCTTCAACCGATTTTTTATATTTCCGGGGGCAGCAATTGGATCAATACCGTAACGTGGTCGGCACCTGTTACGATCGAAAACCTCGTGCAGCATGCACTGATGCTGGGGCAGACGAACTTCCGCCTCAACGGAGCTGTTTATTCCCTTGTTTGGGAAATGCGTGTCTCGCTCCTGTTTCCTCTGCTTATGATACCCATGATCTCATGGAAATGGAGAGCATCATTAATTCTTATCCTGGGATGCTTTCTCATCGTAGCAGCAATACACGTCGTCCTCAGATCCGTGCCTGAGACTTCATTGACAGGAACCATTTTGTGGGAACTCCAACATACTGCCTATTACACGATATTTTTTGTCATCGGCGCCTCGATGGCCCTCAATCTGGATAGAATCCGGCGGTTCTTCGAGACGACCTCAAAATACCACGCTGGCGAGTTCGTGATGTGTGCCGGCCTGCTGATGGTTCAAACTCATTGGTCGCAGACACACGCCTTTCACAATATTGGCGTCGCAACCGGATCGGTTTTCGTCATATCCGCAGCACTCGCGCCAGGTCGGATCGAACGCTTTTTATTGGCTCCGCCGCTACAATTCCTGGGAGGGATTTCATACAGCGTCTACCTCGTGCAAGTGCCAATCCTGGCGGCCGTCACGTTTTTTCTCCAAAACGTCCTTCCCCTTTGGTCCATGATAATTATTGTCTATCCCTTAGTATTGACGAGTGGCTGGGCCTTTCATGTTCTGATTGCCGAACCGTGCGCGCGGCTTGGAAAGCGCATCACGAGGCTGCAACAGCAAAATCCGCAACGTCCGATATCGATCAAACAAATTGCGTCGAGTCGCGTCCAATCATGAAGCGACGGCCGAATCGTTTTGTATCCTGCGGCATTGCTGCTGTTTCGACATCCTAGCGGTGTGAAGCGGGCGGATGCTCGCCGGATGGCGGTTCAGGGATTTTGGACGGTACGGGCAGCCGTCACGTCCGCCCGCGTCTGTTCAGCCGCGCGCAGCGCCGCCTTTTACGGGTAATGCCTTGCCTGGCGAAGATTCGAGCCAGCGCGCCTGTGCTGGTTGCCACGCCCTGCACGGCCCGGGCATCGCGCAGTTCGTCCAGACAGATCGCAGGATGCGCTTCGTAAGTTGCTTGGATCGGATCGGCTTGGACCTCGATGGCCTGCGAGCGCCGATCGCTGCGCTGCGCCCACGATGCGATCTGTCCCTCCTCCCGCACGCGCTTCGCCCAGCGGCTGGCACGCGACACGCTGACTTCGAAGCGGGCGGCGGAGCCATGGCAGGTCGCGCCTCCCCGTCAGGGTCTCAACAACCCGCTCGCGCAGATTGATCAACAGGGATGACGGCATCGGAAACGCTCCTCAGCCCATCAACGCCTTACCCAAAAACCCTCCGCCAACCGACGGGGCGTAGATCTCAGCCCCAGCAGGCAACGACAAATAAAACCGGTTATCGATGGGCATATTTCTATATCCCAAGATCGAACACGCCGTATTATATTTCTACTCCATCTGAAAGATAAATAATATCGTTGAAAGCACTGACTTGACCTTAAGTATCGAATCAATAATTTCACAGATAGTTTTGTTAGACGGTGCTTGATTGTTAATAATTTTAATTAGGAACGATCTCAGTCTATTGGAGATTTGTAATAAAAATCAACTGCGCTGTTCGGAAAGTATGATATCCTTAAGTCTTGGCGATAACGATGTCGCGTTGTGTATTTCGATTCTCGATCCCGAATTGGGTTGGGATCACTTCCAAGCACGAATTTTCCATTGGGCGATCGGCTGAAAAGTCTCGCAAGCATTTCGAGAACGAGAAATGATCCGCAGCCCCTGACGTTATCATCCGAAGCGCCGTCCATGTAGAAATCCAAAGCACCGAACTGGATCCCGCTAAAGGTCGCCTTATTCGATTTATTGATTTGCAATCTAGCGCTATACGAATTGCTTCCAGAACTCAGCAATCGAGTAAGGTACATCCTTATCATCCCATAAGGACTGCACTTGACCGTCTTTCTTCGATACATCTTGTATCGACTGAGTATCAGAGACGGAATATGGTGTATGAATTTTATACCAGTCTTTATTTCTATATCATAATTTTGAGTATTTTCTGCAAAATATTTAATGTTCCTTCGGATGTTGTTGCTAACGTTTTTTACATAATGATTCCATGTTGGCCATTGAGAAAAATCCACCGTTTCGACGACATGGTCATGGACTTCGATAATATAAGCTCCTCGAATACACTCAATCTCGCCTTCGCGCGGATCTTCTAGATTGAAACGTGACCCATAAACGTATCGTCCGTCACCCAGAGCTTCAAGAGCCATTCTCATAGCCTCACTCCAAAGATGCTCATGACCTTGAAGGAGACAAATTCCCGGGTGAAACTTTAGGTTCCTAAAACCTTTTGTGATCAAAAATTGGCCGATTTTCTTTTTCGTTCCTGATTCATCGTTGGTCAAAATATCAAATCTTTGAATACGAAAAACTCCCTGCTCCAATGCTGCCGTGACTCGTGCGTGCCGAATGGTTGCCTGATAGGTCGCCCCGCACGCCATTGCGAACTCGTCGAACAGATCTTCAGTCACGGTTGATTTTACAACAAAAATGTCAGGTTTTTTATTATAGACTCTATGGTACATATCGCACCTCATTTATCGATTTACATGCGATCGACTAAACTGCTACAGCGGTTGACAGCTTAATAGATCCTTGATAATAAGTCGCACTCCTGAAGCCCAATTTTCAGCTCAATAGTTTTGGTAAAATTATTTTTAGCTGACGCTGGAACTGTGTCGAATCTTTTGATGTGCTAGAATGCGTTCAAATACGCGCCCAATACAGTATTAACAACCAAAGCAAACAGGCTATTTGTAGATTGCTTGGCTCGTTGGTGGATTTCCAGATCCGCAATCGGAGCGCTCTTTGTGGGATGCCTTCAATTTTCCCGTTGAGGTATAACGCAATCTTCAGAGCGGCGTAAACAGTTTAAGGCATCTTCGCAGTGAACTAACGCCGCATGGAGATCTCGGATTTGCCCTTTCATAGGGGGGCAGCTTCGTCAATCACCCGACGCCATTAATGCAGGAAAGGCTCGAATGAAGCATCCAGGGTTTACGATCTGATTGAACCATACTTGCATCTGTCGGAGAACGGCGACCCGCGGGTGAAGCTCGCTTCCTGGATAAGATTCGAAATTTGGCCTGTCCCCTGAATGTCCATCTTCCTCAAGGTATGGCTTTAAGCCATGCGGAAGCGAATTTGCACCCACGGCTGCCGCTCGGCCGAACGGGACGCAGATCGGGAAGTTGACGTCCCAGGTATAGGGCAAATTAGGCTCGTTCGATGCATGCGTCATCGACTCGTGCAACGAGACTTCGTCCCGACGCGAGAAAATGGTTCGCTCAGAGAAAACGCTGACGAAGACCGTCAATCCTTCATGTTGTCTCAGCTCTGGAGCTTGGTGGCTTGCATGGCCTCCGCCAGCCGCCCGACCGGGGCGCAGTCGTCGGCGTCGGCGGGCGTGACGCGCAGGGCCAGAAGGTGGCCAAGCGTCTCGACGGCCAAGCGGATCTGGAGCTTTTCTTGCGCTTGGCTTCATCGTAGCCGGCCCGCGCGCCACTCTCGAGCATCGAGCGCAGGGTCCGGCCGTCGAGAATGGCGGCACTTGGTTCTGAATTGGGGCCGGTGACGAGGCGCGGCAGCGTACGGGATTCGTCGGCGAGTTGCTCGAAGCAGCCGGCCGCCAGCCAGCGCCGCGCTTGCTCGTAGACGGCTTACCAAAGTGGCAGATCGTGGGGCATCCACCGCCACGGTGCCCCTTGTCTTCATCACGTGGCGCAGGCCGTCGAACACCTCGCGCAAGCCGTGCTCGCCTTGCCCCGCATCTTCACGCAACAGCGTCGGTACGAGACGACCAGCGCCCATTCGTCATCGGAGACATCGGATGGGTAGGATCTGCGTGAAGAGGTCATGCCCCTTCATCTGGTATTTCCGAATGACGGTCCATAACAGCCTCCAGACACTCTAAGCTGCTGCTATGATGACAGATTTCTTGCGCGGGAGTTTCGCGAACGCCTCGTCGGGAAGGCCGAGATTATTGGCCAGAAGATGTGCCGGGACACGTTGCACCCAGTCCGACAGCGACGTTTCCTGATAGGACCCGCTGTCGAGCACGCCTACGACTTCGCATTCCTCCTTGCCGATATTCTGCACCGTGTGACCACACCCGCGTGGCAAGTAAGCACAATCTCCGGCGGAAAGTTCGGCGACAGAGAGCCGCTTGTCCGGGGCAAAGAGCGTCACGCGCGTCCGTCCGCGAGAAACGTAATGCCATTCATTTGCGTTTGGATGCCAGTGCGGCTCGTGCAGAGCGCCGGGCTGGAGCCTCAACAACATACCCGTCATGCCCGCGGACATTGGATATTCTTCGGCAGAGGCAATCGCCAGCGATCCGCCGTCCGAGCTCGTCTGGGGACCGGCTGCCAGCATCGGGTATCGGTGCGTGCGGGATCGGCTGAGCACCTTGGTGGCCCGGGATTGCGGCCCGTCGAGAGGCATCAGAGCGCCCTGACGAATATAGACCTCGCCGGATGGGATGCCTGCGATCGAGTCCTCGGGCATCCCGAAGACCTGCGCCATCATCGCAGGGTCTAGCCGGCTCGCCCAATCGCTGAGACCGAAGGTTCCATGCTCTCCATAGAGACCGTCGTTGAAGGCGAGAATGGCGTGGCAGGGTTCAGCCCCCAGGGTCTGAATGGCGTGGCTGTGACCTTTTGGGAAATACCACAGGTCGCCCGGCCCATAATTCGCGACCTCCATCTCCCCGCTCGGGTCCACCACGGTCACTTGGCAGCGACCGGCAAGGATATACGCCCATTCATCCGACGTGTGCCAATGCATCTCGCGGACGCCGCCAGCGTTGAGATAAAGATGTGCTCCGGCGATGTCCGTTGCGATAGGAAGTATTCTCGCTGTCACGTCTCGCGCCCAGCCGCCCGATGTCGCTTTGAGCAAGCCTTTGTCGAGCGAGGTCGTGAAACTGACGGCATCGCCCACCTTGCGTGGGATCGTCGATGCGAATTTTGAAGCAGGGGCCACATCGTACCCGGCCGCATGTCCGTCTGCTTCGGCGGCCGACGAAGTCCGCACTGAGAGCGCACCGGCCGCCAGAGTGATGCCGCCGAGGATCGCCCGACGTGTGCCGTCCACCATCGCCAAGAATCCCTTCGACAACCAGGAGAGGAGAATCACGGTATTTCAAGCATTCGATCTATATGATTGGCTTATTCGCGCAAGTGATTGTCTTGATTTATGAGTACCTCAACTCAAATATTGATCACTGTTCGCGAATAATAATGCAAATTGAATGACAGAATTACTATCTCGCCATCCCGTTTTTTGTATTGGATCG
This sequence comes from Methylobacterium sp. WL116, assembly GCF_008039455.1. NCBI lineage: Bacteria > Pseudomonadati > Pseudomonadota > Alphaproteobacteria > Hyphomicrobiales > Methylobacteriaceae > Methylobacterium > Methylobacterium sp. WL116. The sequence continues at coordinate 11,094 of NZ_VRUV01000022.1, read as the reverse complement.
ATTGCAGCGGTCCATCGCCGCAAGTGCGACCTCGATACCCGAAACGTCGAAATCAGCATCTCCCTCGGGAAACCGCACGAAAACCGTCCGGCTCAGCGACAGCTTGCGGACTTCCCTGTCGAGTATACGACAGTACAGGATCGTCCCCTTGCCGATCCAGGTTGGGACGGGGCTGATCGTTTCGTTTCCGGTGATCAGATCTGATTTAAGACTTTCACCCTCGGACCAATTCCATCTTTCATAAGACAGCATGAATACGATTTGCCCGTCCGATCTCGTAATCCCGACCGAATTTTGAGCTCCCCCGTCCGTCATGTCGCGATAGGAATGGGTCATTTGACAGGGAAGCGGATCGTTGTTTCGAAGTGTCTTATTGATGTCCCAGCCTTCGACGGTTTCGATGAACATCTCCTCCCGTGAAGCGACGGGAGCCGAAGACAGCAACAACCCTGCGGACAATATCAATGCAATATTGTGACAATATTGAAATTGCATGTCCATCATTCCGAATCGTAACGGGGACGCCGACCTAGGGTGCGTTCCACGACCCGGCCATAGAGCGGGCGGAGGATGTCGTGACGGGTGGCGAGGGTGTCGCTGTCGCCCGGTCGGTTCCGCGCGGCCCCTCGGCACCGATCGGAGGGCCGGCCGATCGTGTTCCGTCCCTGGGCGGACCGTCCAAAAGGCCCACCCAGCGGCCGTCCAACCCCCGAGCCAGCAGGCTCAACGCGAGGACGGCGAGGAGGAGGCCGGCGGCCTTGTTCATCCGGCCGAGAACATGATTGGTGACACAGCGCCGGAACAGGGACACGGCGGTGTTGAGCACGACCCACCAGCTGAACGAGCCCAGGAAGACGCCGACCGCCAGCGCCGGAAGCGGCGCGGCCGCGCGCGCGAGGAGGGCCGGCATGGCGGCCAGGAACAGCACAGGGGTGATGGGATTCGCCAGGGCCAGCACGACCGCGCTGCCGTAGCTCGCGGCGAGGGTGTGGCGGCGCTCGCCGCTCACGTGCAGGACCGAAACGCTGCGAAGCACCCGGATTGCGAGGCCGAGCAGCACCGTCCCCGAGACGAGGGAGAGCACGGCCCCGTTCGAGAACGCCGCCGCCAAGTCCGCGCTCCAGCGCACCATCAGCCCCCCGTATGTCAGATGCACGGTGGCGACGCCGAGCCCGGTGGCGACGCCCGTCGGCAGGCCCCCTGCCAGCGTGCGCTGGACGCAAAGCAAGCTCGTCGGCCCGATCGGCGCGGCGATAGTCAGCCCAAGGCTCGCGCCGGCGAGCAGGGCCGTGGCGATGACGCCCATGGCGGCGGCACTGCGTTCAGTCGTCTTCCCGGCGGTCGAGGGGCGAGGCCACCGCCCGGGGCTCGGGCGCGGCATTGTCGGCGTCCGGGCACCCGATTTGCGCGCGCTCCAGGGCCGAGGATGCTTGGGCGCAGGCGATGTCCGGCATGTCGTTCAACTCGTCGGCCCGGATCCCGGTGCAGGACAAGACGACGATGAGGCTGGCGACGATTGTTCTCATGGCTGATCCTTCCGCGAGCCGACAATCTAGGGATGGTTGAACCCCGAGCATCCTCCGTCTGGCGGATGGCACCGCCTGCGCCGCCGCAGGCCCGCCGCGGACGTCTCGGCCGAACAGGAAAGCTCCGCCACGTCAGGCCTTTGCACGGCTTCGCCCACGACGCTGGACGCCGCGTCGTCGCCGCCCCCGGCGGGGCGACGCACCGGCGAACCTGCCGGAAGCCGGCTCGCGTCGCCGTCCCGCGCCGCCGGCATCATCCGTTTGAGGGATACCGCCGTCGATTTTGGACTGATATTGGTCTTATCGCGATCAGCGGGATCACCGTGGGGCGTGCTGATGCGGGAAGCTCTCATCGACCGGATCTACGAGGCTGCAGGCACTCCCGAGCTCTGGCCGGAGGTCCTTCAATCTCTTGGCGATACGGCGAACTCGGATGGCGCCGTGCTCATGGTGCTGCCCCCCGTCGGAATGCCCCGATGGATCGCCTCACCGACTTTGGAGCAGCGCCTGCGTCATCACACGACCACGGCTTCCTGGCGCGGCAGCGGGCGCACGGCGCAGTGGCGCACCCTGGCTCATGCGGGCTTCATGCGCGACGTCGACCTCGTGCCGGGCTCCCATGACGGGCGGCCCTGCGAGGTCGACGCGCCGTTCTGGCAGGTGGGGACGACGATTCCCCTGGCGACCGGCGACGTCGCGATCATCACCGCCGAACGCCGGGCCCGGACCGGCCCCCATGAGGCCGCCATCCTGCCTCGGCTCGACGCCCTGCGGCCCCATCTCGCGCGTGCGTGCCAGCTCGGCGCCCAGTTCGGCTGCGAGCGCACCCGCGTCGCCACCATGACGCTCAACCAGATCGGGCTTCCCGCGGCGGTCCTGTCGGCCTCGGGGCGGGTGCTGACCATGAATGCCCGCATGCAGGAGCGGGAGGAGGTCTTGCCCCCGGGCCAGCACGGCGGCCTGCTGTTCAAGAGCCTGATCAACAGCAAGCTGCTGCAGGATGCGATCGGCAACGTCGTCGGCGGCCGGCATGCGACGCAGAGCATGCCGGTGCGCGGCTATTCCGACCACCGCCCTCAGATCGCTCACGTCATGCGCCTGGACCGGCACCCCGGCGACGTCTTCGGTGCCTCGGCGGTGCTGCTCGTCCTCGTGCACGTCGGCGCGTGGGCCGTTCCGGACGACGGCCTCCTGAACCTGCTGTTCGACCTCACCCCGGCGGAAGCGCGCCTGCTCCAGGCGCTGGCCGGGGGCTCGCGCCTGCAGAGCTACGCCGAGAGCGTCGGCGTCCAGACAAGCACTGTCCGCACCCAGCTCACCTCGATCTTCAACAAGACCGGGACCAAGCGGCAGGCGGAGCTGCTGAGCATCGTCGCCTCGCTCTCGTTGTTCAGCGGGCAGACGGCGCCGTGCCTGGATGCGGCGTGAGGCGAGGTCCGGCTTCGTCCAGGAAGGCGGCCAACGCCTGCGCGGTCGGAAAGGCGTCGAAGGCCCCGAACCGGCAGGTCGTGAGCGCGCCGCAGGCCGCGGCCTGCCGCAGGGTCGCGTCGAGGGGCTGTTGTGCGAGCAGGCCCGCCATCAGCCCGGCCGCGAAGGCGTCCCCCGCCCCGACCGTATCGACCGCCGTCACGGCGAAGGCCGGCTGGCGCAGGGGCGGCACTCCGCGGCGGAACGCGATCGCGCCGCACTGCCCCAGGGTCACCACCAGGAGCTCGAGGCCGCCGTCCAGCAGGGCGGCGATGGCCGGCGTTGCGGCCCGGGCCGCAGCAATGGCGTCGGGAGCGCCGAGGCCCAGATCGGCCGCCTCCACCGCATTGACGACGAGGATCGCAGTGTCGGCCAGGATCGCCGGGTCGAGGGCACGCACCGGCGAGGGATTAAGCAGGGTGGGAAGACCCCGCGTCCGAGCCAGGGCGAAGGCCTCGCGGATGGGGGCGTCCGGCGATTCGAACGTCGCCGCCACGAGGTCCGCCTGCCCGACGCGGGCGGCCGCGGCTCGGACATCCTCCGCAGCGAGGGCGAGGTTGGCGCCGAGGGAGACCGCCAGGCAGTTCTCGCCGGCTGCATCGACGAAGGCGACGCCGGCGCCCGTCGAGCCGGCATGCGGCACCAGCATGGCCTCGGAGAACCCGACCTGCGCGAAGGTCGCGCGGACCACCGGGGAGAACACGTCCGTGCCCACGGCAAACAGCCCGTCAACCGTGACGCCGAGCCGGTGCGCGGCGAACGCGAGGTTGAAGCCCTTGCCACCGGGCTCGGCCACGAAGGCCGAGCCGTCGAGGGACTCGCCCGCCTGCGGCAGCCGCGCGACCTTGACCGAGCAGGCGATCACGAAGCTTCCGATGACAAAGACACGCATGGAGCGCTCCGAGCCGATCCGATATAAGCCTCTGTACCGGAGGTCGATCGGACGTGCGCCCCAAAAATCGGACGATGCAGGGGGAGGTCGACCGGGACATCGCGAGCGGCGAGCGTCCCTCGGTGCTGTCTCTGTTGCGCCTGCGCGGCGACACCGCGATGCCGCTCTACCGGCAGATCGAGGGCCAGCTGCGCGAGCTGATCCTCTCGGGCTCGCTGCCGCCGGGCGTCATCCTGCCGGCCGAGCGCCAGCTCGCCGACAGCCTCGGGGTCAGCCGCGTCACGGTCCAGCGCGCCTATGCCGAGCTCAGCGACGACGAGTTTCTCGTGCCGCGCGGGCGCTCCGGCTTCCTCGTGCGCCGTCCCCCCGAGCCCGTGCGCCCGGGCATGGACCGGCTCAAGGGCTTCACGGAGGAGATGCGGGAGCTGGGGAAGATCCCGTCCTCGCGCATCCTGGAGCGGACGGTCACCGAGGACCGCTCGATCGCCTCGATCTTCGGCCTCCCCTCGACGGCCCCGTTCCTGCGCCTGACGCGCGTCCGGTCGGGCGACGGCGTGCCGATGTCGCGCGAGGTCGCCTGGTACAACATCCGCGCGGTGCCCGCCCTCGAGACCGGCGACCTTTCCGGCTCGGTCTACGCGTTCCTGGGCGAGCATCCGGGCGGCCGCCTCGTGCGCTGCGAGCAGACGGTGGAGGCGACCATGCCGACGGCGGACGAATGCGAGATCTTCGCCTTCGAACGGCCCCTCCCGTGCCTGCTGATCAAGCGCCACAGCTACAACCAGGACTCGGTCATGATCGAGTACGTCGAGGGCTTGTTCCGGGGCGATGCCTATCGCTACCGGCTGAATCTGAGCGCGTAGCGATTGAGATCCGACGTCTGATCCCTCCTCGCGTAGACTGCTTCGAATGGATGAACCCATCTGCTTGGGTTGGATGGATAGGAGCTTCGATGCTTACGGCTTTGGCTCGAAGGTCCGTGCCTGCTTTACCGATCAGCGCGCAGTGACTCGCCGGCTCCGGCCGGCCCCGAAGCTACTCCGCCGGTGGTTCTGCCCAGTCGGCGGACCTGGGACGGAGTCAGGGCGAAGCGCTTGCGGAAGGTCCGATTGACATAGGACAGCTCTCCGAAAGCGACATCGAAGGTGATCGCACTCACTGGGCGGGTATCCTCGGCCTCGATGAGGCGCTGCATGGCGCGGTTGAGGCGTCGGTCGAGGACGAAGCCCGACAAGGTCTGGCCCTCCGCTTGGAACATCGGCTGGACTTGGCGGCTGGAGACGCGCTGGGCCTGTGTGCCACTGTCGCCAGGCTGAGGTCCGGATTGCCAAGGCCTTGCCGCCGCGTTGGAAGGGCGCCAGCGAGGCGCGGATGGCCTCGGCGGGCGCGAGGTCCGAGACCGGCAAGAGGACGTAGACGGAGGCGAACATGACGAGTCGACCTAGGCCTCGGGCGGGAGCCGCGCCGCTCCGAGGGTAACGCATGCCGCGTCACGGCATCCGATACGGGTCACGGAATTTTTGGATGCCTGAGTCCGGCCGTGGTCGATCAGCCGATCAGGACGACGGCCTTTCGCACGTAGGTCGGCTGGTCGACCTGCCCGACGATGAAGTGGGCGACGTCGGCCCGCGCGATCAGGCCGTTCCGCCACTTTGAGGGCTCGGTGAGAACCTTGTAGCGGCCGGTCGCCGATCCGGGCGTGAGAACCCCTGGCCGAACGAACGTCCAGTCGAGGTCGCTCTTGCGGATGCGCATCTCCTGCGCATCCTTGTCGTCGTAGGCGCGACCGAAGACGAGGCGGAACGGGACGCGCTGAAGCAGGCCGATGGAGTCTCTGCTATCGCCCGTGCCGAAGCCGGTGACGGCGACAAGGCGCTTGACCCCGGCTTTCTCCATAGCCAGTACCAGCATGTTGGTCGCGTCCGAGAACAGCGTCACCGGGCCGAGCAGATCCTTGACCGGCACCCCGAGCGCCTGGACGACGACGTCAACGCCGTCGACAGCGGCGGCGACATCTCCAGCCTTCAGCGCGTCACCCGTGAAACGCTCCAGACCCGTACCGGACAGGGTCATGGTCGTGGCCGAACGCGCGAAAGCCCGGACGCGATGTCCGGCCGCGAGCGACGCTTTCACGGTCTCCAGGCCGATACCTTTGCTGGCGCCGATGACGAGGACGTGGGCCATGGTCGTTTCCCGGTTGGTTGAATGCGCGACGAGACCCAATCAACCGCGGACGCGCCATGCGGTCGCTTGACCAGCCTCTCTACGGTTCGGTGATCGAGCTGTCCTGAAAGCCCGAGATCTCGTTGGCATGCCCCCGGGCATTGCAGGTATGCCCCTGATCGGACGCGGCTAGGCGGAAAGTCTCAGGATTACTGCGGAGGACCCAACGATGTGAGCCAGGGTCACCAGGACCGATCCGGTATGAAGGATGCCGAAGCGAGCGCGATTACCCATGTCGGTCGCGCCATTGATGGCCGGCATGAGTATCTGGCGCGCGAGGAGCGCCGTGACGGCGATCAGTCCCAGTATGAGTGCCGATGCCCTATCGGTGGTGGCTGTCAGCGCCGCGCCACCGAGGGCGCACACCATGACGAAGATGTAGAAATGCGGGAAGGCGCGGCGCAGCAGTGCGCCTGCCGCGTCGGCGGGCAGCGCGCTGAACAGAAACGAAGCGAAACCGAACGAGTACAGGACCATCCCGCCGAACAGGAGGGCCGTCACGAGAATAGCCGCTTGCGTGAGCATCGGTTCCAAACCTCAATGGCTTTCAGATCGCCCTCGTGGGCGGCATCTGTTTCGCTCGGCTGATAGCCGTCCCCTGCGTCCTGAAACGCCTCTCCGCTTCACGCGCGAGGTCAGGGGATGGTCGGCACTCAGATCGAGTCTTCCGATGCCTGCTTGGCACAGGCCCTGAACACATCGCCGATCGCCAAGTCGGCATGCGCATTCATGCTCGCGGCGTCGTTGAGGCAGGACAGCACATCCTTGCGCGGAGCAGCTATTGCGCTGGATTTCTCCAGTTGCTGCAGCAGACGATCACGGTCCGCACCCGTTGCGGCACTCCAGTCCCGCAGGGTGTCCTGCGGTTGCAAGGCCAAGGCTGGCGTCGCGATCGATCCCAGCATCAAAATCATGAAAGCGCGAACCGGCATCTTGGATTTCCCCCCATCAAGGTGGTCCTGGAATAGTCGCCGGCTACTTGTTCGCATCGCCTCGAAGGGCTTGGTGAACGAGCACAACGGCGATGGTCCGCGTCGGCAACCGTGTTTTTTGCTTGCACCCACTGGTAGAAAGGCCCGAGTTGCCGTGGACCTCCCCGGACAGCGGACCCTGTTCCAGGTCGCGCCGCCCTTGCTTGCATCACGCCTTTGCCCATGGCCTTGTCGACGAGGGGCTTGGCACCGACCTTGACGTTGAGGGCGCCCTACTTGGCGTCCGCGACGGCCTCCACGACATCCCGCGTGCTGTAGGGCTTGGACACGAAGTGGCCGTGATCGGGGACCTCCTCATCCGCCAAGCGTTGTCGCCCGGAGGTCAGGACCAGTCGGATATCCGGCCACGAGGCGTAGACGCGCTCCGCCAACGTCTTGCCGCACATCGAGCCGGGCATGTCGATGTCGGTGAACAGCACCCCGACATCCGAGCGCCGTTCGAGGATTTCCCAAGCCTCATCGGCGTTGCCAGCCTCGATCACCGTCAGGCCTGCGTCCTCAAGCATCTCGGCGGCGCATAGGCGAACGCGATCGTCGTCCTCGACCACGAGGATCACTGAGGCATCCAAGGGGCGCTTCGCGGACATGGGCGATCAACGAGCCATCCTTACGTTTGTTGCAGTCGAGGCATCCCTGGGCTGAAGCGTCGCGCATGCCGGCCTCGCCCTGAAGAGATCGGGGAAAGCGCGACCGGAGCGGGGACGACCTTGGCGGGTTATGTCCCGGGACCGCGCCTGGCGCCTCGGCCCGGACGACCAAGTCACGGAGGGCGACAAGTGCCAGACGGAAATCCGCAACTTCATCGAGGCCATGGCAGTCCCGAGGCGGAACGAGAGGCGCTGACCGGAGGCCCATGTCAGGGACGGACGTGATCGCCCGGTGACGTCGGACGCATGACGGATCGGCGAAAAAGCCGCGTATCGATTCATCGCGGAGGACGTTGCGTCTAAGTCGAACCATCCGAAGCAGCTGAAAACAGCGCGTCCGCCGAGTGCGGCGGGATGGGGGAACGGAAGGAAACAAAATGTCCAAGCATACGTTCGACGAAACCAACATTACCTGGCGGACCCTGGACTGGCTGCCGTACATCGCCTTCTTCGTCTACAAGGTCGACGAGGAGAACCGCATCGTCGACGTCGTGTTCAAGTTCGCCGCCAACCAGCGGGTGATGCTGCACCGGCACAAGAGCTCGTACGTGACGCTGGTGATGCAAGGTGAGTTGAGGTTCTATCGCGAGGACGGAACCCTGAAGGAGACCCGTCCGACGGGCAGCTACGTCTCGGGCGTCGCGAACGCCGACCCCCACATGGAGGGTGGCGGCGACGAGGATGCGATCGTCTTCTTCAGCAACCGCAATATCGAGGATGCGCTCTACGAGTTTCTCGACGATGCGGGCAATCCCGTTCAGGTCCTCGGCATCGCGGACTTCAAGGCGCAGCTCCAAGAGCAGATCGCGACCGGCACCTTCGCAAAGGTCGCCGCGCGAGCAGCATGACCCCAGCGAGCGCCGGGAAAGCGAGCTGCATTCCCGGCGAGGCAGCGTTCCAAACCGCGAAAAACCGATGGCTCAACCGCAACTGCGCGGGGCTGGAGCGTCGTAGCGAGGGCGTGGTTCCGCCACCGCGCGGCTGCGACGTTCGGCCTTCTGCCCTGCCGTCAGCTTGTCCTTGTCGGCGACGCTCGGTCTGTGCCGCTCGCCTTGCAGATGGGCTTGGAGGCCCGCTCTCTCGCGAATTCGAACCGCTCCCCGCGGACGACGGTCGGAAGTCGACGATAGTCTTGTGGTGGCCCCGCAGGTCGCCAGGGTCGCAGAGGGGCCGGTGTCGGGAACGTGACCGCACCTGGGACGGTTCGCCCTGAGATGGAAACCTATGTCCTCGTCGTCGCCGGGTTCGGTGTCCTGGTGCTTCTGACGGCATGGCTGCCGATGGTGCTTCGGGTCCTGCCCCTGTCCTTGCCGATCTGCTGCGTCGGCATCGGTGCCGCCCTGTCGCTCGTCCCTGCCATCGGCGAGCTCACCCCGCATCCCGGCACGCACCCCACGCTCGTCGAGCACGCGACCGAGGCGGTGGTCGTCATCTCGCTGATGGGAGCTGGTCTGAAGATCGACCGTTTCATCGGCTGGAAGCGCTGGTCGATGACTTGGCGTCTGCTCGGCATCGGCATGCCGCTCACCATCCTGGCCCTGACCCTCCTTGGGTCGGCCCTGCTCGGGTTGGGCGCCGCGGGAGCCCTGCTTCTCGCCTCGGCGCTGGCACCCACCGACCCGGTGCTCGCTTCCGACGTCCAAGTCGGAGAGCCTGCCGAGGACAACGAGGACGAGCCCCGCTTCGCCCTGACCTCCGAGGCCGGCCTCAACGACGGGCTCGCCTTCCCCTTCGTGAACCTCGCCATCGCCCTTGCGGGGACGAGTGGCTTTGCCGGCGTACCCTGGTCACACTGGTTCGCGGTCGACGTCCTCTGGAAGATCCTCGTCGGCGCCGTCCTCGGCGCGCTGATCGGGCGGGCCTTGGGATGGTTGACCTTCCATCTGCCCAACGTCTCGAAGCTGTCCCGGACCGGCGACGGTTTCGTCGCCCTCGGGGTGACCTGCATCGCCTATGGCTGCGTCCAGGCCGTCGACGGTTACGGCTTCGTGGGCGTCTTCGCGGCGGCCCTGGCCCTGCGCGCCTCCAGCCACGGGCATGACTATCACCGCAAGATGCACAGCTATGCCGAGGAGCTCGAGCGCCTGCTGATGATGGTGCTTCTCGTGGGCTTCGGAGCCATGCTGGCCGCCGGAGGGCTGCTCCAGGCCCTCACATGGACAGCGGCCGCCTTCGCCTTGATCGCGATACTGGTCGTTCGCCCCCTCGCGTGCTGGCTCGGTCTTCTCGGTAGCGGTCGATCCCGCGAGGATCGTGCGGTGGTCAGCTTCTTCGGCATCCGCGGCCTCGGGACGGTCTACTACCTGTCCTTCGCCATGGGCCACGCGACGTTCGCACAGGCGGACCTTCTCTGGGCCACGGCCAGCCTGACCGTGCTGATCTCCATCCTCATGCATGGGGTCTCGGTCACGCCGGTCCTGCGAGCGCTGGATCGGCGGATGGGACGGGATACGGAAAGCGCGCAGCTCGACCTGACCCTGTCCCACCCCTGAGACGCGGGTACCAGAGAAGGTTCCGGACGCCAGAGCATTTTGCGTGATCCCTGGATCACGGAAAATTCTCTATCTTGTTGTGGAATCGCATTTTCTTCCCGCGAGCCGCGCTCCACCTCGCTCGAGAATGCTCTAGGTCTTGCCGACATCGACGTCGCGCTCGACGCCGCCCGTCTTGCCACTGAGACCTGGCACCTCGTCGAGCTGCCGCAGACTGGTGAAACGGCCACGCTCCTCGCGGTACCGCACGATCTCGAAGCCGTGGCCCCTCAACGCCGCTACGGTGTCGAGTTCCTCGGCGGTCGCGGTGTTCAGGTCGATCATCTCACGCCTTTCTGTGGAATTGGGAAAGCCGGAAGGGGAGCCATGGGTTTCAGGCTCGGGTGACGCACCGGTCCCGATCCCGAGGTCGAGAGAGGCCGTTCGAATCGGCCGAAACCACCGGCAGGATCTGCATCACGTCCCCATGCTCCGCGGGCTGGCTGCTCGCGCCGGGACGGGAGATGTCCATGGCCACATCGGCGTGCGTTCGTCCGCCGGGTCGGCACGACGCCGGGCGGATACCGGCGCCAGCAGGCGGGGACCTGACCGACGGCCTTGAAAGGCTTGTCCGGGCGACGGGTCGGAGAGGCCGCCCTCGGCCGAGCACCGCATCGCGCGTGGCCCTTGGACCAGTCACAACCGCCTCGCCCCACGCAACGTCTTCGCGCCGCGTGCGCGTCACCTGTCTAGTGGTTGAGCCCTGACGGTTGAGTCCGTGTGGGGTTTCGGTTTGCGCCCCATCCTGCGAGTCTGGCGGGATGCGCAGTGGCATCTCTTTCACGCTCTCCACCTCGGATCGCCTTCGGCTCGAAG
>NZ_VRUV01000229.1:0-7124 GCF_008039455.1 Methylobacterium sp. WL116 | reverse complement strand
ACATCGGCGAGACCCTGCGCAACCTAGCGGGCTGGGGGCCCCCACCGAGGTGGCCCGCCCCCAGCCCGCGAGGATGCGCAGGGTCTCGCCGATGTCGAGGAGGTCGACGGTGGCGTCGGCCCGCGCGCGCAAGGGGCGGTCGGTGAACCCGCGCAGCGCCAGCACCTTGAAGGCGCGGCCGGCACGGTCGAGGGAGTGGGCGACCTGCTCGGGCAGGCGCCCGGCGCCCGCGACCAGCACCAGCCTCGCGTCCTCCCGTGCGGGCCGAGGAGCCGACATCGGCGGCCTCAGGCGCCGCCGCCGGAAGCCGCCGTCTCGCGCGGCGTGCAGATCGAGCGCTTGCCGCCGGCGCGGATGAAATCGAGGATCTCGCGCACCGCCGGGTGGCTCTCGAATTCCGAGGCCACGTCCTCGACCCGCTCCATCAGCGTCCCCTCGGGGGCGAAGAGCAGGCGGTAGGCGCGGCGCAGCGCATGGATGTCCTCGCGCGCGAAGCCCCGGCGCTGCAGGCCGACGATGTTGAGGCCGGCGAGGTAGGCGCGGTTGCCGAGCACCATGCCGTAGGGGATGCAGTCGTTCTCCAGCCCCGACAGGCCGCCGACGAAGGCGTGCGCGCCGACGCGGGCGAACTGGATCACCGCCGCGCCGCCGCCGAGAATGGCGTAGTCGCCGACGCTGCAATGGCCGGCCAGCATGACGTTGTTGGAGAAGATCACCCCGCTGCCGACGTGGCAATCATGCCCGACATGGGCGTTGGCGAGGAAGGCGCACTTGTCGCCGACCACCGTCTCCAGGCCGCCGCCCGCGGTGCCGGGGTTCATGGTGACGCCCTCGCGGATCAGGCAGTCGGCGCCGATCCGCAGCGTCGAGGGCTCGCCCTTGTATTTCAGGTCCTGCGGCGGGTGGCCGATCGAGGCGAAGGGATAGATCCGGGTGCGGGCGCCGATGCGGGTGTCGCCCGCGACGACCGCGTGGCTGACGAGCTCGCAATCGACGCCGAGCACCACCTGCGGGCCGACATGGCAGAACGGGCCGATGCGGCAGCCGTCGCCGATCTCGGCGCCGTCCTCGACGATCGCGCTCGGATGGATCGCGGGCGCGCTCACGCCGTCACCAGCATGGCCCCGATCTCGGCCTCCGCCACGAGGGCGCCGTCGACGCGCGCCTCTCCGCGGAACCACCACATCGTCTTGCGGTGGTTGGTCTTCGTCATGTGGAAGCGGACCTGGTCGCCCGGCACCACCGGCTTGCGGAACTTGCACTTGTCGATCGTCATGAAGAACACCTGCTTGGTCTGCACGTTGCTCTGCATGATGTGCCGGCAGCAGATCGCGCCCGCCGTCTGGGCCATGCCCTCGATCAGCAGCACGCCGGGAAACACCGGCATGTTCGGGAAATGCCCGGTGAATTGCGGCTCGTTGACGGTGACGTTCTTGATCCCGATGCAGCTCTCGTCGCCGTCGATCTCGATGATCCGGTCGATCATCAGGAACGGGTAGCGGTGCGGCAGCAGCTCGAGCACCTTCTGGATGTCGGCCGAGCCGAGTTCACGCGCCGTCTCACTCATCGATCTCTTCGATCCTCGCCTCGACGCCGCGCATCCGCGCACGCCCGTCGTCACCGATCCCCGTCCTTTCGACCCAAACGGCGCCCCGACGCAAGCGCGGCGGGCGCACGGGCCGGATCGATCGGCCCTTTCGATCAGCCCTTGTCCGCCGGCTCGTCCCGGCCCGAGCGCTCGGCCAGGCGGGCGAGCGTCGTCAGCTCGCGAAACCAGGCGCGGACCGGCTTGGCCGGCGTGCCGCCCCAGCGGCTGCCGGGCGGCACGTCGCGGTTGACGTTGGAGGAGCCGGCGATCTGCGAGCCGCGGCCGATGCGCAGATGGCCGACGACGCCGACCTGCCCGCCGAGCACGACGTAGTCCTCGAGCGTCGTCGAGCCGGAGATGCCGACGCCCGAGACGATCACGCAGTGGCGGCCGATCACCACGTTGTGGGCGATCTGCACGAGGTTGTCGATCTTGGTGCCCTCGCCGATCACCGTGTCGCGCGAGGCGCCGCGGTCCACCGTGGTGTTGGCGCCGATCTCGACGTCGTCCTGCACGATGACGCGGCCGACCTGCGGCACCTTGAGGTGGGTCGCCCCCATGTGGAAGCCGAACCCGTCCTGGCCGATCCGGGCGCCGGGATGGACGATGACGCGGTTGCCGACGAGCGCATGGCTCAGGGTGGCGCCGGCGCCGATCGCGCAGTCCCGCCCGATCCGCACGTTGGGTCCGATGCCGGCGCCGGGGCCGATCACCGTGCCCGCGCCGATCTCGGCGCCGGGGCCGACGACGGCGCCGGGATCGACCGTGACGCCGTCCTCGAGGCGCGCATCGGGGTGGACGTGGGCGCCGGGCGCGATGCCGCGGGCGCCGAACTGCGAGCCCGGGCGAAGAGCATCCGGGTGCAGCCGGCCGAGCAGCACCGCGTAGACGCGGTAGGGATCGCGCAGGACGAGGCTCGCGGTGCCGGCGGGCACGCGCGCTGAAAAGCGCGGGGCGACGAGGCAGATGCCGGCCCGGGTCGCGGCGAGCGCGTCGCCGTAGCGGGCGTTGTCCATGTAGGCGAGGTCGCGCGGCCCCGCGGTCTCGAGCGGCGCGGCGCCGTCGATCCGGTGCGCCGGATCGAAGCCCTCGGGCACGGGCAGGCCGGCCGCCTCGGCGACGAGGCCGAGGGTGAGACCGGGCTGCGGGATGAAGAAGACGGGATCAGGCATGCACGACAACGCGCCGCCCCGGGAAACCCGAGGCGGCGCGCGACCTTTTTTCTCGGATCAGAACCGCGAGCCGCCGGAGAAGCGGAACGCCTGCGTCTGGTCCGCGCCGATGTGGCCGTACTTGCCGAGCGTCGGGACGAACACCTTCAGACCCTCGTCCTTGCTCAGGGCGTAGGCGTAGTCGAAGCGGATCGGGCCGAGCGGCGAGTTCCACAGGATCGAGGCGCCGACCGACGAGCGGATGACGGCCTTGTCGCGGACGTTCACACATTCCGGCTCGACGCCGATGTTGAAGGCGTTGAAGTTGCACGCGCCGCCGGGCGCGGTGCCGTTGATGAAGTTGTCGCCGTTCACGTCGAACGTGGTGCGGCCGTGATAGCCGAACAGCGTGCCGGCGTCGGCGAAGACCGCGCCCTTAAGGCCGAGATCGCGCGGCACGTAGGGGAGCGGGAACTGGATCTCGAGGGTGCCGCCGACGTAGGTCGAGCCGCCGATGGCGTTGGAGCGGGCGTCGGTGGTGCCGACGTCGCGCGGGCCGATGCCGTTGGGAGCGAAGCCGCGGACCAGCGACGGCCCGAGGAAGAACTGGTCGGTGATGCGCAGCGGGTTGCTGTCCAGCGCCTCGATGTGGCCGCCCTGGAGGCGGACGAAGCCGACGACGTCCTCGTAGAGTTCCTTGTAGTACCGGGCGTCGCCGGTGACGCGGAAGAACTTCGAGTCGCCGCCGAGGCCCGCGACGTCGGGCTTCAGCTCGGCGTAGAGGCCGTTGCGGGGCGCGCCGATGACGTCCAGCGTCGAGTAGGCGAGCGTCAGGCCGGCGAGCGAGGTGAGCGTGTTGCCCTGGGAGCCCTTGATCGCGATCGAGGCCTCGCCGTTGTAGGCACAGGCCGGGTACTGGGCCAGCCCGCTGACGTCGCGGCCGTTGAGCTGCGCGCCGTTCGGGTAGACGCTGGTGATGCCCGGGATCGGGTTCGAGCAGTCGTTGTAGGGCTGCTTGATCGAGTTCGGGACCTTCAGCTCGGTGTTGTAGAGCGAGTAGCGCAGGGTCACGCCGAAGGCTTCGGTCACCGGCAGGCCGATACGGAGCTGGCCGCCGTAGACGGTGGTCTCGTAGCGCGAGTACCGGGTCAGGTCGCTGTACTTGTAGAACGCGTCGAAGCCGGCCGCGAGGCGGTAGCCGAGGAAGTACGGCTCGGTGAACGAGAAGTCGACGCCGCGCGAGTACTGGCCGCCGGTCCCGGCGACGCGGACGTACTGGCCGCGACCGAGGAAGTTCGACTCGGAGACCGAGACCTCGCCGATGATGCCGTCCTGGGTGGAGTAGCCGCCCGCCACCGAGAACGAGCCCGTGGGCTGATCCTCGACGTCGATGTTGATCACGACGCGGTCGGGCGAGGAGCCGGGCTCGTTCGAGAAGCGGACCTTCTTGAAGAAGCCGAGGCCGTTCAGGCGGCGCTCGGCGCGGTCGGTCAGCACGCGGTTGTAGGCGTCGCCCTCAGCGATATCGAGCTCGCGGCGGATGACGTAGTCGCGGGTGCGGGTGTTGCCGCGGATGTTGATGCGCTCGACGTAGACGCGCGGGCCGTCCTCGACGACGAAGCCGAGGGAGACCTGATGGGTCGCGCGGTCGCGCTGGCCGGTCGGGCGGACCTGGGCGAAGGGATAGCCGGCCCGGGCGACGTCGTTGGTCAGGCCCGACAGGGTCTTCTCGACGTCCTCGGCGTTGTAGACGTCGCCGACCGTGGTGCGGATCTCGCCGTCGAGGTTCTTCGTGTCGAGGCCCGGCAGGCGGGAATCCACCGCCACGGCGCCGACCGTGTACTGCTCGCCCTCCTCGACCGTGACCGTGATCACCCAGCCGTTGGCGTCCGGGCCCTCGACGTAGCGGGCGTCGGCGTTGACGATGCGGAAGTCGGCGTAGCCCTTGCGCAGGTAGTAGCGGCGGACGAGGTCGAGATCGTTGGCGATGCGATCGGGATCGTAGACGTCGGAGGTCTTGATGAACGACAGGAAGTTCATCTCGGACGAGGAGACCAGCCCCTTCAGCGTCCGCTCGCTCACGGCGTTGTTGCCGACGAAGGTGATCGACACGATGCCGGTCTTATCGCCCTCGTCGATCTGGTAGATCACGTCGATCGAGCCGTTGGGCAGGTCGACGGTGCGGTAGGTGACCTTGGCGGTCCCGCGGCCGGCGCGGCGGTAGACTTCCTTGATCCGCGCCATGTCGGACTTGATCACGGCCTCGTTGAAGGCGCCGCGGGCCTTGGCCTCGACCTGCCCTTCGAGCGTGGCCTTCTCGATCTTCTTGTTGCCCTCGAACACGACCCGGTTGATCAGGTTGTTCTCGCGGACCGTCACGACGGTGCGGCCGCCGCTGGCGGCGACCTTCACGTCCGCGAACATGCCGCTGGCGAGCAGGTTGCGGCGGGCTTCCTCGGCGGAGCCCGATGCGGTGCCGGTGACGTAGGAACGGATGGTGTCGGCATCGACGCGGCGGTTGCCCTGAACGACGATCTGCTGGGCCTGCGCGACCCCGGTCAGCGCAATGCCCGCCGCGGCGGCTAGGACGATGGTCCGCTTCACCGACTTGCGCCGGTGCTTCCCCGTCATCGACATCATCTATTCGCCCGTCTGTCTTATCATCGGATCGGGTTCGCACCCGCCACGAGCGACCGTTGACCGGCCGTCCCGTAATACCTGGTCCAAGCGTAGCTCTTAGCGGGATTCCCCTGCCAAGCAAACGGCGCGGGGGGTCCTACGACCGGGATTTTGGGGGCCGTGGCCTTCAGGCCACTTAACGCACCCGCAAAGTTCCCATCCATTTCGTCGCAGGGTAAACAAACGGTAAATCCCTGTCCCGACACGGAAATCCCGAGCCGTGCCGGATCTGGGAAACGTCTTCGTAACCCTTCCACGGCCTCCCGTCAGGGGACTCGCCGGGGGCCGGTCAGGCGCCGCCGGAGGCCGCCGCGCGCGCAATCGCGGCGGGATTGCGGCGACCGCCTCGTGGGCGGCGCGCGGGGACCGAGCGCGGTGCCGCGCTCAGGTCGCGCGCCAGGAGGCGCCGAGGTTCAGGATGTCGTTCCAGGCCGCGAAGATCATCAGCACCAGCACGAGGGCGAGCCCGACGCGGAAGCCGATCTCCTGGGCGCGCTCGCTCAAGGGGCGGCCGCGCACCACCTCGAAGGCGTAGAACAGCAGGTGGCCGCCATCGAGCAGCGGCACCGGGAACAGGTTGAGCAGACCGATCGAGACCGAGAGCAGCGCGATCAGCCCGATCAGCGCACCGATGCCGCCGACCTTGGCGACCTCGCCGGAGACGCGGGCGATGCCGATCGGCCCGGAGAGCTGGTCGGCGGATTCGCGGCCGGTCACCAGCTTGCCGAGGTAGGAGAAGGTGCGCTCGACCACGAACACCGTCTCGTGCACGCCGAGGCCGAGGGAGGCGACCGGGCCGTAGGTGACCAGCTTCGCCTCGGAGGCGGCCGGCGAGCGGATGCCGAGGCGCCCGATGCGGTGGCGGCCGAACTTGGTGCTCTCCTCGTAAACCGACGGCGTCGCGACGATCGGCACGTCGGCCCCGGCCCGCTCGACGACGAAGTTCAGCGGCGTTCCGGCGCTGCCGGTGACGATGCGGTACATCGTGTTGAAATCGGGGATCGGCTCGCCGTCGATGCTCTTCACGAGGTCGCCGGTCTGGAAGCCGGCCTGCGCCGCCGCGCTGCTGGGATCGATCGCCGAGACCCGGGCCGGCAGCTCGAGACGGCCGCCGAGCCAGATCGCGCCGGCGAACAGCAGGATCGCGAGGATGAAGTTCGCCACCGGGCCGGCGACGACGATCGCCGCGCGCTTGGCCACCGGCTGGGTCGGGAAGCTGATCGCCCGCTCCTGCGGCGTCATCCGCGCGATGGTGTCGGCATCCGGAATGCTGGCGCCGTTGGCGTCGCCGTGGAACTTGACGTACCCGCCGAGCGGGATCGCGCAGAGCTTCCAGCGGGTGCCGTGGCGGTCGTTGAAGCCGACGAGCTCCGGCCCGAAGCCGATCGAGAACGCGTGGACGCCGACGCCGCACCAGCGGCCGACGAGGAAGTGCCCCATCTCGTGGACGAAGACCACGACGGTCAGCACGAACAGGAACGGGATCACCGCACCGAAGAAGCCGGTGGCCGTGCCGCCCATCGCGGTCAGGAAATCCATGCGTCGATCCTCGGGCCGCGATCGGGCCTTGCACTCCGCTCTAGCAGATCGGGGCGGTGGTGATCCAACGCAAACCTGCGCCGACGAAACGCCAGCGTGGCACGAGCGCGCGGCGGCGGCGATGCGGGCGCGGCGCGAACCCGCCTTTTCCCCGCTATCCCCCCGCC
>NZ_VRUV01000228.1:0-7129 GCF_008039455.1 Methylobacterium sp. WL116 | reverse complement strand
CCAGTAGGCGATCCCCCGCGCCCCGCGCAGCACCGGCGCCTCGAGCCCGGCGACCGTGTCCGTCGGCATCACGACGACGTGGGTCGGCTCGCCCGGCGCGCGCAGCACCGCCGTTCCAGGCCGGTCCTTGTCGCCGAGATCGACGTCGAGGCAGGGAAAGGTCCGGTCGGCGAGCCTCTTGGCGAGGACGCAGGTCTTCAGCGCCGCCCAGAGCACGTCCCGGCTCGGATCGCCGGCGGCGCAGGCGGCCGCCGGAAGCGCGGCGAGAACGATCGCGGTCGGCACGATCCAGCGCATGACGTCCCTCCCGGATCCCCGACGCGCCGTCCGCCCGAGGCGGCCGCGATCACCCCCGCCGCGTCGCATCGGCGATCGCGCTTTGCAGCACGGCTTCGGAGTGCCCTGCGGGCATGAAAAAACCCGCCACGTCGAGACTGGGCGGGTTGAAGAAATGGTAGCGGGAGAGGGACTCGAACCCCCGACACGAGGATTATGATTCCTCTGCTCTAACCAGCTGAGCTACCCCGCCCCAGCCCGCGGCCGTCTGCTCGGGCAGGCGGCCGGTTCGGAGATCGGCGGTATAGGGAACGGCGGCTTGCGGTGTCAACGCCCTGTTTCGGGATGGAGCCCGGGTTTTTTCGGGACCGGTTTGCGTCGCTTCCGCCGGGCCGCAACGGATCGGGCCGGGGCGGCTTATCGCACTGCGTGTCGTTCGAATGCCGGAACCCAGCGAGGGCCGTTTCCTTGTCAGACCTCCCATCCCACGCGGCGCGGCCCTCCCGCCGCCATGCCGACCTCGGCGGCGACTTCTTCGACGTGGTCGAGGCCGCGCGCTTTCCCGAGACCATCCTGCGCGTCCGCAACCAGCCCTGGGCCGCGCGCGTCGGCCTCGACGGGCTGTCGGACGCCGAGTGGATCGCGCGGTTCGGCCGGTTCGAGCCGCTGCCCGGCTCGTTCCCGGCGCCGCTGGCCCTGCGCTATCACGGCCATCAGTTCCGCTCGTACAACCCCGATCTCGGCGACGGGCGCGGCTTCCTCTTTGCGCAGCTGCACGACCTACGCGACGGGCGCCTGCTCGATCTCGCCACCAAGGGCAGCGGCACGACGCCGTGGTCGCGGGCCGGCGACGGGCGCCTGACCTTGAAGGGGGGCGTGCGCGAGGTGCTGGCCACCGCGCTCCTCGAAGCGCAGGGCGTGAACACCTCCAAGAGCTTCAGCCTGATCGAGACCGGCGAGGCTTTGGAGCGCGGCGACGAGCCCTCCCCCACCCGCTCGGCCGTGCTGGTGCGCCTGAGCCACGGCCACATCCGCATCGGCAGCTTCCAGCGCTTCCTGGCGCTCGACGAGCCGGGCAACGTCGCGCGGCTGCTCGATCACACGATCGCCACCCACATGCCCGATCTCTGGCGCGAGTCGGTGGCCGAGCGGGCCGTCGCGTTCCTCGGTGAGGTCACGCGGCGCGTCGCCCGGATGGGCGGGCAATGGGCGGCGGCCGGCTTCGTCCACGGCGTGCTCAACACCGACAACATCAACGTCACCGGCGAGAGCTTCGATTACGGCCCGTGGCGCTGGCTGCCGGCCTACGACCCGAACTTCACCGCGGCCTACTTCGACACGCAAGGGCTCTACAGCTTCGGCCGGCAGCCGGAGGCGCTGTACTGGAACCTCGCCCGGCTGGCGGATTGCCTGCTGACGCTGGCGCCGCAGGCGGATCTCGAAGCCGTCCTCAAGGGCTTCGGCCCGGCCCTGCAGGAGGGGTTCGCGGACGCGTTGCTCGCGCGGCTCGGGCTCGCCAAGGCGGGCCAAGACGAGACCGATCGCCTGGTCGGGGCGTTCTGGCGCTTCCTGGCCGAGAGCGGCGCCCCGTTCGAGCAGACGTTCTTCGACTGGTACGGCGGCACGGCCAGCGCGGACCGTGCCGCGGCGAGCCCGTCCGCCGCGCTCTATGCCGGCGAGAGCTTCGCGCCGGTGCGCGCGGCGCTGCAGGGCATGGCGCCGGCCGCCGGGGCGAACCTCGCCCACCCCTACTTCGCGCAGGCGCGGCCGTGCACGCTGCTGATCGACGAGGTCGAGGCGCTCTGGGCGCCGATCGCGTCGTCCGACGACTGGTCGGTGCTCTCGGACAAGCTCGCGGCGATCGCGCGCATGGCGGAGGCCTACGGCACTGCGCCGCTGCCCGTCGGATAGGGGCTCAGCGCTCCTCCTCCTCGCGCCGGCGCGCCTCGGCATGCCCGGCGCGGATGCCGAGGTCGACCATCACACGGGTGATGCGCAGGCCGAGCCAGAACAGCAGGGCGCAGACGGCGACCGCGGCGGCGATCTTGAGTGGGCTCACGGGCTAAGGTCTCGCGACGGTGGACGATGCGTCCGAGTTAGGGCAGAGGCACGGCGGTGCGCGAGACCTTTCACATCGAAGTCCTCGGCCCCGAGCCAGGCGACGTCCAGACGCGGATCTCGGTGCGCAGCGCCGGGCTCGAGGGCGCGCAGGAACGCGCCTTGCGCCTGTTCACCCGCGCCCGCGTCCCGCAGCGTTCGGGCGGGCCGGCGGAGGCGGTCCGGGTGATCGACGGCGCCGGGCGCGAGGTGTTCTTCCGCAGCCGCTTCGACGAGCCGGGCTGAGGCCATGCGCAAGGCTCTCGTCGTCCTGGCGCTGCTGGTGCTGGTCCCGGCCCTGTTCGTGCGCAGCTACAGCCTGCCGCCGGCCCCCGACCGGCGCGGCGGCACCACGATCCAGCTGACGCTGCCGAACCGGCCGCTGTTCGGCAGCCCGCGGGCCGACTGCGTCGGCGCGCCCGAGGACGATCCCGTGATCGCCTGCCTGATCGCCTCGGTGAACCGATCGCGGACCGAGGGCGTCGTGCTGCTGTCGCTGCCGTTCTCGCCGACCGCCTACGGCTTGTCCGAGCGGGTCGCGCTCCTCGGCCGGGACGAGGCCGCCGGCAAGGCGCAGCTCGCCCGGATCGCGCGGTTCGGCTGGTAGAGGCGGACCGACCCGGGCTTCCCCATCATGTGGGCGTGATCATTTGGGCTTAGTCATTTGGGCTTGGCCGGCGCGGCCGGCTCCAAGGCGGGCTTGGGCTTGCGCGCCTCCTGCAGGTCCTCGGCCTTCTCCTCGTCGGTGTCGCCCTTCTCGATCGTCTTTTCTGGGTCGGCGGCCAGGGTCTTCACGATCTCCAGAACGCGCTCGCACTCGGTGACGTAGGAATAGGTTTCGAGCACGATCGCCGCGTCGCGCAGCGTGCGCAGGTCGCGCACCGTCTGCTTGTTGGCGGCTTCCTGCAGCTCGCTCTTCCGGGCGATCGTCTCCTCGATCTTGGCGCCCTTCACGTCGCAGGCGGCTTCGACCGGCGTGGCGAGGCCGGCGGCGAGCATCAGGAGGGCGGCGTGAGCGAGGCGCATGCGTTAGGGTTCCGGGCGTCGTGCGTCGAGGGATCGGGATCAGGCGTGGTGGGCGTGGCTGCGCAGGATGTCGTTCGTGAGCGCGACCAGCTGGCTCGGTCGATAGGGTTTCGGCACGAAGATCGATTCGGGGACGGCCTCGCCCTGCGAGAGGCAGGCGCGGCCGCCGGAGGTGTAGACCACCGGGAGCGAGGGGCAATGCGCCCGGGCGGCCCGCGCCAGCGTGATCCCGTTCGTGTTGCGGGCGAGATCGATATCGGTGAAGAGCAGATCGACGGTCTCCCGGGCGAGGATCGCCTCGGCTTCCCAGGCATCCGCGGCGGTCAGGACGCGGTAGCCCTCGTCGAGCAGCGCCTCCGCCGCCAGTTCGCAGACGAACGGCTCGTCCTCCACCACCAGGACGGTGGTGGGCGCGCGGTCGAGGTAGCTCGGCAGGCCGATGGCGGCGCAGGCGAAGGACATCATGACGCAACTCCAACTCACCCGGCGCGGAACGAAGGTCCCGCAGCCGGATCGCAAGACCAACGGGGCCCTGTGCTCCGGCGTTCGCCGTGATTGCATCGAATTGCCGAGGTTTGGTGAGCGAAGCCTTAACCCTGCCCGCCCGCCCCTGGACGAGGCGCTGGGAATGGTTAACCGAGTGTTGACGGAACGCGCACCGGATCGGGTTTCGTGAGCCGGTCCTGGCAGCTCGGCACCGGCCTCGTGCTGACGGCGCTCGCTGGATACGTCGACGCCCTCGGCTTCGTGCGCCTCGGCGGCCTCTACACCTCGTTCATGAGCGGCAACACCACGCAGCTCTCGGTCTTCCTCGGGCACGCCGACTTCGCGCACGTGGTGCTGCCGGCGGTCCTGATCGGCGGGTTCCTCGCCGGCGCGGTCCTTGGCAGCGGGCTGTCGATCCTGGTCCCCTTCCCCTGGGCGACGCCGGCGGTGCTCGGCTACGAGGCCTTGCTGATCCTGGCCGCCCTCGGCGTCGGCCTCGCGATCCCGGAGCTCGGCATCGCCTCGTTCTTCATGGCGGTGGCGATGGGCTCGCAGAACGCCGTGCTGGCGCAGGTGAAGGGGTTTCGCGCCGGCACCACCTTCGTCACCGGGGCGCTGTTCAGCCTCGGGCAGAAGATCGCGCAGGCGCTCACCCGCACCGGGCCGCCCTTCGGCTGGGTCGGGGACGGGGCGGTCTGGGCCGCCCTCCTAGTCGGCGCCCTCGCCGGCGCCGTGGCCTAAGCCCGCCTCGACCTCTATGCCCTGGTGATCCCGGCGGCGATATCGGGCGTTCTCGCGCTGGTCGCCGCGATCTTCGCGCTCCGCCACCGCGCGATGATGCCCGAGCCGCCCGCCGCCTGATCCCGTTCCGCACCCGTCCTGTCCGCCTTCGTTCCGATCGAGTCGCCCGATGAGCAACACCTCGCTGACCACCCACGTCGCGCCGATCGAGGCGGGCGCCCACGTCGTCGCCGCGCACTTCGTGAAGGACGCGCTGCTGCTGGCGCTCGGCGACGGCACGATCGTCCTGAGCCGCGACGGCACCTCGAGCCGCCTCGCCGCCCATCCCGAGGCCGGCATCCTCGCTGCCGCCGGCGATGCTAACCGCCTCGTCACCGGCGGCGACGACGGGCGCGTCGTGGCGATCGGGGCCGACGGCACCCTGTCCGAGGTCGCCACCGCCAAGGGCGGCGCCTGGATCGATGCGCTGGCGCTGCACCCCGACGGGTCGGTCGCCTACGCCGCCGGGCGCAGCGTGGTCGCCCGCGACGCCAAGGGGCGCGAGCGGACCCTCACCGCCCCCTCCACCGCCCGCGGCCTCGCCTTCGCCCCGAAGGGCTACCGGCTCGCGGCGTCGCACTACAACGGCGTCTCGCTCTGGTACCCGAACCACGAGACCCCGGCCGAGATGGTCGAGTGGAAGGGCTCGCACATCGACGTGACGTGGTCGCCCGACGGGCGCTTCGTCGTCTCGACCATGCAGGAGAACGCGCTGCACGGCTGGCGCCTGCAGCCGGACCGCGGCCACATGCGGATGTCCGGCTACCCGGCCAAGGTGCGCTCGGTGTCGTGGTCGTCGGACGGGCACTGGCTCGCCACCAGCGGCGCGGAGGCCGCGATCGTCTGGCCGTTCGATTCGAAGGAGGGCCCGACCGGCAAGGCCCCGCGGGAGTGCGGGGTGCGCCCGGCCCGCGTCTCGCGCGTCGCGTTCCACCCCAAGGCCCTGGTGCTGGCGATGGGCTACGAGGACGGCTGCATCCTGCTCGTGCGCTTCACCGACGCCTCGGAGCTGCTGGTCCGCCCGGCGGTGAAGGGCAGCGCGATCTCGGCGCTCGCCTGGGACGCGAAGGGCGGGCGGCTGGCCTTCGGATGCGTCGACGGCGCGGCGGGCCTGCTGACCCTGCCGGCCTGAATCCGACCGGGTTCTGGAACTGCCGCCGTCGCCGTGCTCTTCTGCAACGACCATTTCGACGAGGCGATGCCGTGTTTCGTGTCTTCCGCACCCTCGGTCTGGCGCTCGGCCTCCTCGGCGGCGGGCTGGCGGCGCAGGGCCCCGAATTCGCCCAGCAATACGCCCAGCGCCTCGGCGGCGCCCTCGACGAGCTGAAGCGCGAGATCGCGACGCTCGATTCCGACGCCAAGGCCACCGGCAACACCCGCGACGGGGCGGTCGACCGGCTTCGCACCAACCCCGACACCCTGATCGCGCGGCGGGGCGAGGCGGCGCGCTACGACATCGAGCGGCTCGCCCGGCTTTCGGCGCAGCAGCAGGCGCTGGCCTCGGCCATGAGCCCGCTCGGGCGGCTCGCCGCCGTGATCCGCGACCCGGACGTGCCGCTCGCCCGCGCCACCTACCAGGATTACGAACCGGCGCTGCCGACCACGGCGGACGGGGTGGTGGCCGGGCTGCTCGGGTTCCTCGCCGCCTGGGGCGGCTGGCGCGTGCTGTCCGACGTCGGTCGCCGCGTGGTCCGCCGCCGGCCGCAGACGGAGGTCACGACCGCCTGAGGCGGGCGACGTCGGCGCCCCTGTGTGGCCGGGCGTCTACAGCCCCTAGCGCGCGGCTTGCTTAAGCGGAAAGGCAAGGACGGGCGAGGCCGGGTTTCCCGGGCACGTCGCCGTCACGCTGGTTTCGAGTCGCACCATGGCGCGCCCATCCACCCAGACGATCGACCCGGCGCTCGATGCGGCCGCGCTCCTGCGCCGCGTCGGGTTCTTCGGGCTGTTCGTGATCGTGCCGGTGGTGGCGCAGGTGGCGCGCCGCGCCACGGTGATCCTCGCCCCGATCGCGGTCGCGCTGCTGATCATCGCCAGCGCCATCGACGGGCGCCAGCGCCCGCTGCTGTCGGGCAGCGCCCGGCTGCTGCGCGCGCCGGCCTTCCTCGCCGGCCTGCTCGTGCTGGTGTGGATGGCGCTGTCGCTGGTCTGGACGCCGTTCCCCGGCGCCGCCTCCGAGCGCTTCGCCAACCTCGTCGCGACGATCCTGCTGACGCTCGCCGGCTACATGGCGCTGCCGGACCGGATGCGCTCGGCCAACCTCTACCTGCTGCCGCTCGGCGTCACCGCGGCGGCGATCGTCGCCATCGTGCTCGGCCTGTTCGGCGACACCCTGATGCGCGGCGTGCCCGACGACGACAACGCGCTCGATCGCGGCCTCACCCTCCTGGCCTTGCTGCTCTGGCCCTCGGTGGCGTGGCTGCGCTCGCGCCGGCGCGACCGCGAGGCGCTGGGCCTCGCCGTGGTG
>NZ_VRUV01000227.1:0-7134 GCF_008039455.1 Methylobacterium sp. WL116 | reverse complement strand
TTCTGATCACGCTGGAGGAGGGCTCGCGCGGCGGCTTCGGGGCGCAGGTGCTGCACCTGCTGACCGAGCGCGGCGTGCTCGACGCGATGCGGCTGCGGGTGCGCACGATGACCCTGCCCGACAGCTATCAAGACCACGACAGCCCGGACAAGATGTACGCCGAGGCCGGCCTCGACGCCGCCAGCATCGTCCGGAAGGTCGAGGACATCCTCCTCGAGCGGAAGGCCCGCCCGAGCAACGTCGTCAGCGTCGGGCGCCGCCCGCGCTGAGCGCCGGTCGGCCGTCGATCAGTCCGTCTCGCCCTGCATCGCGCGGCGCTGGCGGTCGAGCTCGTCGCTGTAGCGCTTCAAGGTGTGGCTCTCCGTGAGCATGCCGATGACCTGCCGGTCGCGGATCGAGTCGACCACGGCGAGCGCCTCGCTCTCGGTGCGGTCGAAGGCCGCCGAGGCTTCCTTGGCGTTCAGCTCGGGCGTCAGGATGTCGTCGGGGTGGCGCAGCACGTCGGCGAGCGTCGCCGGCGTCTCGCTCGCGTCGCGCGCGGCGGCATGGGCCTCGGGCACCAGGACGATGCCGGCGTAGCGGCCTGCCTCGTCCACCACGATCACCCGCGAGGGCGATCCGAGCGGGTGCGCCCGCAGGAAGGTCGCCATCGGCGTATCGAGGGGGATGGTGCGCACGTCCTTGCGCATCAGCCGACCGACCGTCAGGCTGCGGATCCAGCCGACGTCGTGGGCGCTGCGGATGCTCTCGCCACGCAGGTGGAAGCGCCAGGTGGCGAAGGAATAGCCGAAGGTCTTCCGCACGGTGAGCGACGAGGCGATCACCGCGACGAGGACGAGGCCGGTGATCGGCAGGCTGCCGGTCACTTCCAGCGCCAGGAACGTCATGGTGAGCGGGCCGCCGATGACGGCGACCGCGAGCGCGCTCATGCCGATCACCGCATAGGCGAGCGGCGTCAGCCCGAAGGCGGCGAGCCCCGGGATCACCGCCGGCGCGACCATCGCGAACAGCTTGCCGGCGAGCGCACCGAGGAACAGCGAGGCGAAGAACAGGCCTCCGCGGAACCCCGACCCGATCGAGATCGCCGAGGCCGTCGCCTTGCCGACGAACAGCAGAACGAGCGCCGCCGTGCCGTAGCCCTCGGCCCCGTCCGCGAAGTGGACGTGGAGAGCGCCGTGCCCGCCGGACAGCACCTGCGGGCCGATCGCGAGCGCCAGCGCGCCGACGCAGAGGCCCCCGAGCGCGGGTCCGGCCACCCGCGGGATCCGCGTCGCCGCCACGCCCTGCTCGACCAGCGTGACGCCGCGCATGATCAGGATGCCGAGGCCGGCGCAGAACAGGCCGAGGACGAGGCTCGGCAGGGTGTCGGCGCCGGTCACCGCGGCCGTCGTCACCGCCTGGACGTTGTCGAGGGCGACCAGAGGCTGGGCCGCGACCAGGCTCCGCGAGACCAGGCTGCCGCACAAGGCGGCCACCACCACCGGCGTCAGCGTCGCGATCGAGTAGGTGCCGATGATCAGCTCGAAGGCGTAGAACGCGCCGGTCAGCGGCGCCCCGAAGGCGGCGGCGATCGCCGCGGCCGATCCGCAGCCGACCAGCGTGCGCAGGTCGTTGCGCCGCATCTCGAAGGCGATGCCGAGGCGCGAGGCGAGGCCGCCGCAGATCTGCGTATAGCCCGCCTCGAGCCCGACCGAGGCGCCGCTTCCGTTCGAGATGACGTTCTGCATGGCCACGTAGACGCTGTCGCGCAGCGACATCCGGCCGCCATGGAGCGCGTTGGCCTCGATCGGATCGATCACCGGCCGCCTCCGCCGCCCGCGGATCGCGTTGGCTGCGAGGATCACGAGGCCGAGCAGGATGCCGCCGAGGCAGGGGCCGACGAGAAGGGCGAGCGGCGTCACGGCGTCGGCCGCGCTGAGGCGGGTCCCGTGCGGCAGGCGGTACAGCGCCTCGCGAAGGCCCTGCGTCGCGACGTTCATCCCCGCCACCGCCGCGCCGGCGACGCATCCGGTCAGGCCGGAGAGCACCACGAGCCCGACCTCGCTGCGGCGGACGAGGACGCGGAGCCGGCCGGGCGCCTGGACCAGGGTCGCGCGGTCCCAGCAGCGGCGCGGGGTCTCGGCGGTCTGGCTCATCGCGGCGCGGGCATGGGACGACAGGTCACGCCCGATCCTTACGGGTTCGCGCACGCCTCCGTCCACAGGCGCAGGCGTGGTGTCGAACCCGCTTGAAA
Organism: Methylobacterium sp. WL116; assembly: GCF_008039455.1. Classification (NCBI taxonomy): domain Bacteria; kingdom Pseudomonadati; phylum Pseudomonadota; class Alphaproteobacteria; order Hyphomicrobiales; family Methylobacteriaceae; genus Methylobacterium; species Methylobacterium sp. WL116. The sequence goes on along the minus strand of NZ_VRUV01000227.1, from coordinate 4,901 downwards.
TGCCGCCGCCGCCACGATACACCCCGCCGCAGTGCCGCCGTAGCTCAGTTGGTTAGAGCGCTTGATTGTGGATCAAGAGGTCCCCCGTTCGAGCCGGGGCGGTGGTACCATCGATTTCGACGGGCGATGCGAGGGGTTGGCGAAGCGCCGGCCCCTTTTTCGTTTGTGGAGGATCGGGTCCGCACTCCCCCCGCCCCTTGCTCAAGCCCGACTGCGCTTTCGCAGACGAAGCTTCGAGCCGCATCCGCGAGGGTGCGGCCGCGGGGGTCACACCACGCCGGCGCGGAGCAGGTCGTGGATGTGCAGGATGCCGGCGGGGCGGCCGGCTTCGACCACGAAGATCGCCGTGATGCGCTTGCGGTTCATCACCTCCAGGGCGGCGCTCGCCAGGAGGTCGGCCTCGACCACCACCGGGGCGGCCGTCATCACCTGCTGAACGGTGGTGTCGAGGATCGCCGGGCCCATGTGGCGGCGCAGGTCGCCGTCGGTGACGATGCCGATCAGGTGCCCGTCCGCGTCGACGACGCCGACGCAACCGTAGCGGCGCCGGGTGATCTCGATCAGGACGTCGGACATCACCATCGCGTCGGGCACGAGCGGCACCTCGTCGCCGGTGTGCATGAGCTGGCGCACGGTCTTCAGGCGTGCGGCGAGGGTCCCGCCGGGATGGAGCGTCTTGAAGCGCGCCGAGGTGAAGCCGCGCTGCTCGACGAGCGCCACCGCGATGGCGTCGCCGAGCGCCAGCTGGATCAGGCTCGAGGTGGTGGGCGCGAGGTCGTGGGGGCAGGATTCGCGCACCTTCGGCAGGGCGAGCAGCACGTCCGCCGCGCGGCCGAGCGTGCTGTCGGCGTTGCAGGTGATCGCGATCAAGGGGATCGAGAAGCGGCGCGAGAAGCTGACGAGGTCGCCGAGCTCCACCGTCTCGCCCGACCACGATAGTGCGACGATCACGTCGTCGGCGGCGATCATGCCGAGGTCGCCGTGGCTCGCCTCGGTGGGGTGGACGAAGAAGGCGTGCGTGCCGGTGGAGGCCAGCGTCGCGGCGAGCTTGCGCCCGACATGGCCGCTCTTGCCGATGCCGCAGACGATGACGCGGCCCTTCACCGACAGGATGGTCTCGACCGCCCGCTCGAACGCGACGCCGAGGTCGCCGTCCAGAAGCGCGATGACCTCATCGAGCGCCGACATGCCGAGGCGGAGGCTGCGCACCGCGATGGCGCGCGGATCGCCCTCGCCTGCGGCGACCGCATGAAGGCGCGGCGACGCCGCTTTGGGGGGGTTCTGCGCGATCGGGAACGCGGTGACGTGCGACATGGGGCATCCGCATAGGATCCCGGCATCGAGAACGCGCACCGGGCAGGCTGGAACGGCATCGTGCCCGGTCGTCGGGCGACGCTACGCCTAGGTTCGGGCCGTGGTTTAAATGTGACGGCGCGATGTCGCAGCGGGCCGGCACGGGGGGCCGTCAGCGCGGCACCAGGTGGAAGTCCGGTGCGTGCTCGGGCTGGGTCGTCACGACGGCCGCCGGCAGCACCGGGCGGCCATCGGCGAGCGAGATCCTGAACCGGCCGACGATGCGGGCGAGCGCCAGCACCGCCTCGGTCAGGGCGAAATGCGCGCCGATGCAGACCCGCGGGCCGACGCCGAAGGGGAGATAGGCGTAGCGCGGGATCGCCGGGGCGCCGGGCAGGAAGCGGCCCGGATCGAAGGCGTGTGGGTCGTCCCATACGCGGCGGTGCCGGTGCAGCACCCAGGGCGAGATCATCACGATGTCGCCGGCCGCGATCTCCACGCCGGCGACGCGGTCGGCTTCGAGCGCGCGTCGCACGATGACGAAGGCCGGCGGATAGAGCCGCATCGTCTCGTCGATCACCGCGCGGGTCAGCGGCAGGCGCCCGTCCTGGGCGCAGCCGGCCGGGGCGGCGAGGTCCGCGCCCTGCACCTCGCGCGCCACCTGCTCCTGCAGCTCGGGCGCCAGCGCCAGCATGTAGGCGGCCCAGAACAGCAGCACCGCGGTGGTCTCGTGCCCGGCCAGGATCATGGTCGCGACCTGGTCGCGGACCTCGGCGTAGCTGAAGGCCGCCCCGGTCTCGGGATTGCGGGCGGCCATCAGCAGGTCGAGCAGGTCGCGATGGGTGCGCGGGGTCCCGTCGGCGGCCCGCGCTTCGATGATCTGGCCGAGGAAGGGCGTCCAGCGCTTCCGGAACCGGGCGCGCGGAAAGTCGAGGGGCGCCCGCCAGGTCGGCGGCATCAGGATGTCGAGGAGGTGGGGCCGGCCGAGGCGCTCGGAATACTCGGCGATGAAGCCGCGCAGCGCGTCCCCATGCCGATCCATCGCCACCGAGAACATGCTGCGCCCGGCGATCTCCAGGGCCAGCCGGTGAAGGGCAGCGAACAGGGCGACGGGGCCGCGCGCGGCGGCGACGTCGAACTCGCCGAGCGCGTCGCCGATCGCGCGGTCGATCAGCGGGACGAGGCCGTCGATCGCCTTCGGGGTGAAGGCCGGTGCCAGCGAGCGTCGCTGGTGGCGCCAGGATGCGCCTTCGCTGATCAGGACGCCGTCGCCGAGGATCGGGCGCAGGATCCGCACGGAACCGGCGGTGCGGGCATAGTTCGCCTGGTTGTCGACGAGCACCCGGCGGATCGCATCCGGATCGCTCAGGGTGAAGCTCGACCGCCCGAGCAGGCTGCGGCGGGTGATCAGATCGTCGTAGGCTCGGCGCGGCCAGCCGACGAGGGCGTTGGTGCGCAACGCGCCGAGATAGGAGAGGATCGGCGGCTCGCGCTCCGGCGGAACCCGGAACGGCGGCACGATCCGCGACGTCGCGGCGCGCGCGCCATCGGAGGCCTGCGCCGCCGTAGGGTCGAGAACCGTCGTCATGTCCGTCCTCCGCCGATGGCGACGCGCCCCGGTCCACCGTCCGCGACCCGTTCGCCGGGGCCGATCCCTCGCGAGGGATCTGTCGCCGACATCGGGTCTTCGGGCGCCGTTCTACACGTTCGCAGCCGCCGGCGTGAGGCCGGCAAACCGCCTCACGCGGCGATGAACAGGCCGGCGATGGCCGCGCTCGTCAGGTTCGACAGGGTGCCCGCGAGGATGGCGCGCAGGCCGTAGCGGGCGATCTCGGACCGGCGCTCGGGCACGAGGCTGGAGAAGCTCGCGAGCTGGATCGCGATCGACGACAGGTTGGCGAAGCCGCAGAGCGCGAAGCAGACGATCGCCTGGCTGCGTGGATCGAGGGTGCCGCCCTTCAGCACCGGCGAGAGGTTGGCGTAGGCGAAGAACTCGTTGAAGGCGAGCTTCTGCCCGATCGCGCCGCCGACCAGCGTCGCGTGCTCCCACGGCACGCCGAGGAGCCAGGCGAGCGGTGCGAGCGCGAACCCGAGGATGCCCTGAATCGAGGCCGCCGGATATCCGGCGAGGCCGCCCAGGTAGCCGACGATGCCGTCGGCGAGCGCGATCAGGCCGACGAAGGCGATCAGCATCGCGCCGACCGCGACGGCGACGGCGAGCCCCTTCTGCGTGCCGTCGGCCGCGGCCTCGATCAGGTTGGCCGCGCGCGTCTCGACGAACTCGACCCGGGTGGTGGCGATCCGCGTCGGCTCGGTCGAGGGCACCAGCAGCTTGGCGAAGAGCAGCCCGCCGGGGATCGCCATCAGCGAGGCGGCGAGCAGGTAGGTCATCGGCACGCCGAGCGCCGCGTAGCCGGCCAGGATCGAGCCCGCGGTGGAGGCGGCGCCGCTCGTCATCACCGCGAACAGCTCGGCCCCGGTCAGCAGCGCGAGGAACGGGCGCAGCGCCACCGCGATCTCGCTCTGCCCGATGGCGATGGTGATCACCGCCGAGAACGACTCGATCGGGCTGGTACCGACCAGCCTGCGCAGGCCGGCGCCGACGATGCGGGCGGCGGCCTGCATGATCCCGAGGTGATACAGCACGCCGATCAGCGCCGAGACGTAGAGGATCTGCGGCAGCACCCGAAGCGCCAGGATGAAGCCGCTGCCGCCGAACAGCTCGAACATCCGCGGCTCGACGAGGCCGCCGAACAGGAATGCGGTGCCGCGGTCGCCGTAACCGAGCACGGTCTGGACGAAGCCGGCCGCGGCAGAGAGGCCGGACTGGCCGGACGGGACGAACAGGATCAGCGCGCCGAGGCCGACCTGTAGACCGAGCGCGGCGAGCACCACGCGGGGCCGGATCGCACGCCGGTTCGTCGAGAGCAGGACGGCGACGGCGAGCAGCAGAAGGATGCTGAGGCCGGCATGCAGGAGGCGGTCGAACATCGGATCTCGGAACTCGGCTGGCTGATCGGGACGGCCATGGAAGCTTCGGGCCAAGCTTTTCCCGGCGCGATCGACACGCGGTCGTTTCCCCGCGGGTGCTGGATCGATCCCGGATCGGAACGTGACCCCGGCTGTTCATCGCCGGGGCCCGGACCATATCGTGCCGGGCGCCGTCCCGTGGCCCAATCGAAGATCCGGAGCAGACGACATCATGGCGAGCCTGCGTGCGCATCTCGCGTCCTACATGGTCAGGCGCAACGTCCGGAACCGCCTCGGCGCGATGGACGACGTGGGCAAGATCCGGGCGGTCTTCGGCGGCCGGACGTTCCCGGATCCGTCCGGCGCGACCTACGAGGCCGGCGCCGTCGGCGGGATACCCGGCGAATGGGTCAGGCCGGTCCGCCCCGAGGGACCGGAGCGGCGGCTGCTCTACCTGCACGGCGGCGGCTTCGTCGCCTGCTCGCCGAAATCGCATCGCCCGGTGACGGGCGCGCTGGCCGAGCGCGGCTTCACGATCTTCGCCGCCGATTACCGGCTCGCACCGGAGCACCCGTTTCCGGCCGGCGTCGAGGATGCGTGCGCGGCCTGGAACGCCCTCGCCGCGCTCGGCCCGGCGG
>NZ_VRUV01000226.1:0-7168 GCF_008039455.1 Methylobacterium sp. WL116 | reverse complement strand
GCCGATCACGCTGACCGATTGCGGCGTCTCGATCAGCGGCGTGTCGGTCTTGGTCGAGGGCAGCGTGCGCCTGGAGGAACTGACCGTCGAGTCGCGCGACGGCACGGCGGCGCGCGTCGTGGTCCCGCGCGAGGATCCGCGCGGGCCGATCGACGGCTACGTCGCCAAGCGCACGCTGACCTCGACCAAGACCGACACGCCGCTGATCGAGACGCCGCAATCGGTCAGCGTGATCGGCCGGCAGCAGCTCGACGCGATCAAGCCCCAGCAGATCGGCGAGATCATCAATTATTCGGCCGGCGTGTTCGGCAACGCCTTCGGCCCGGATTCGCGGGTCGACTTCTTCCAGATCCGCGGCTTCACCGCGAGCGACACCGGCCTGTACCGGGACGGGCTGCAGCTGTTCAACTACGGCTTCGCCTCCTACAAGGTCGATCCGTTCGGGGTCGAGCGCGTCGACGTGCTGCGCGGCCCCGCCGCCGTGCTGTTCGGCCAGGGCGGCCCCGGCGGCCTGATCAACATCATCAGCAAGAAGCCCCCGCTCGAGCCGTTGAACTACGTCGAGGTCGGCGGCGGCTCGTTCGGCCAGAAGTACCTCGCCTTCGATTTCGGCGGCCCGGCCGACAACGAGGGCCACTGGTTCTACCGCCTGACCGGCATCGGCCGGCAGGGCGGCACGCAGGTCGACGGCCTCGACGAGAACCGCGGCTACATCGCGCCGAGCTTCACCTACAAGCCGGACGGCGCCACCACGCTCACCGTGCTGACGAGCCTGCAATACGACGACACCGGCCGCATCAACGCCTTCCTGCCCTACCAGGGCACGGCGCGCCCGGACGTGTTCGGCGCGCGCATCCCGCGCAGCTACAACGTCCAGGACAAGGACAACAACGTCTATCGCCGGACGCAGTACAGCCTCGGCTACGAGTTCGAGCACGTCTTCGACGACACGTGGACGTTCCGGCAGAACCTGCGCTACGCGTACAGCGAGTCCTACGACAACTCGTTCAGCATCAACGGCTACGCCGACCCGCTGCAGACGCAGCTGGCGCGCTACCGCTTCCGCGCCACCTCGCGGATCGGCGCGTTCAACGTTGACAACAACGCGGTCGCCCGGTTCGACGACGGCTTGTTCCGGCACACCTTCCTGGTCGGGCTCGACTACAAGAACGTGCAGCTGAACGACAACCAGGCGACGGGCGGCTTCGTCGGCCCGGCGGTCGCGAACTTCAACCTGCTGGCGCCGAACTACGGCTCGCCGACCGTGGCGGCGGCGCCCTACCTGGTCAACTACGACGTCTTCCAGCAGGTCGGTCTCTACGCGCAGGACCAGATCAAGCTCACGCCCGAGCTGACCCTGGTGCTTTCCGGCCGCGGCGACTTCACCTCGAACGAGGTCAACAACCTGCTGGCCAGCACCGTCACGCGCCAGACCGCCAACGCCGGCACCCAGCGCTACGGCCTGATCTACAACTTCGATTTCGGCCTGGCGCCCTACGTCTCCTACGCGAGCTTCTTCAACCCGCAGATCGGGACGAACTTCTTCAGCCAGCCGTTCAAGCCGACCACCGGCGACCAGTATGAGGTCGGCGTGAAGTACCAGCCGCCGGGCTACGACGCCTTCCTGACGCTGGCCGCCTTCGACCTGACCCTGGCCAACTCGCTGACGATCGACCCGAGCAACAACCTCAACCAGCTCCAGCTCGGCGAGACGCGCTCGCGCGGCTTCGAGGCGCAGTTCGTGGCCAACCTCACCCGCGACCTCAACGTCACCGCCTCGTTCACGACCTTCAACATCGAGGTCACCCGCGGCGACGTCGGGGTGATCGGCCGGGCGCCGACCGCGACCCCGGAGACGCTGGCCACCGTGTTCGCCGACTACACGATCCCGGGGGGCGAGTGGCGCGGCTTCGGCTTCGGCGGCGGTGCGCGCTACGTCGGGCGCTCGTTCGCGGACACCGCCAACACCCTGACGGTGCCCGAGCGGGTGCTGTTCGACGCGGTGGTGCACTACACCCGCGACAACTGGCGCTTCGCGGTGAACGCTCAGAACATCGCCGACAAGCGCTACGTCTCGGCCTGCCAGTCGACGGCGGCCTGCTTCTACGGCGAGGCCCGTCGCATCACCGCGAGCCTGAGCTACAAGTGGTGAGCCTCCCGCGGGCGGCGCGCGCCGCCCGCGTCGCCTGCCATGATCCTCGGCTCCCTATGATCCTTGCCCCGGCTCCTGCCGCGCCCGCTCGCGCAGCAGGTACTTCTGCACCTTGCCGGTGGAGGTCTTGGGCAGCTCCCCGAACACGATGGTCCGGGGCATCTTGTAGGCGGCGAGCCGCCCGCGGCACCAGCGGATGAGGTCGTCGGCGCTGGCCGCGGCGCCGTCCCTGAGCTCGACGAAGGCGCACGGCGTCTCGCCCCACTTGTCGTCGGGCTTGGCGACGACCGCGGCCGCGGCGACCGCCGGGTGCTTGAACAGCGCGTCCTCGACCTCGATCGAGGAGATGTTCTCGCCGCCCGAGATGATGATGTCCTTCGAGCGGTCCTTGAGCTGCACGTAGCCGTCGGGGTGCTTCACGCCGAGGTCGCCGGTGTGGAACCAGCCGCCCCGGAACGCCGCCTCGGTGGAGGCCGGGTTCTTGAGGTAGCCGCGCATCACCACGTTGCCGCGCATCATCACCTCGCCCATCGTCCGGCCGTCCGCCGGCACCGGTTCCAGGGTCTCGGGGTCGCGCACGTCGAGGCCCTCGAGCACGGGATAGCGCACGCCCTGGCGGGCCTTCCTGGCGGCCTGCGCGTCGGCCGGAAGGTCGTCCCACTCGGCATGCCACGCGTTGACGACGGCCGGGCCGTAGCTCTCGGTCAGCCCGTAGAGGTGGGTGACGGCGAAGCCCGCCTCGCGCATGCCCGCCAGCACCGCCTCCGGCGGCGGCGCGGCGGCGGTGAAGAACGCGACCCGGTGGGGCAGGGGGCGGCGCTCGGCGTCGGAGGCGTTGATCAGCAGCTGCATCACGATCGGCGCCCCGCACAGGTGGGTGACGCCGTGCTCGGCCATCAGCGCGTACATCGCCTCAGCCCGGACTTGGCGCAGGCAGACATGGGTGCCGGCCACGATCGACAGCGTCCACGGGAAGCACCAGCCGTTGCAGTGGAACATCGGCAGCGTCCAGAGATAGACCGGGTGCTGCCCCAGGCTCCCGGTGACGACGTTGCCGAGCGCCAGCAGCGCCGCGCCGCGGTGGTGGTAGACCACGCCCTTCGGGTCGCCGGTGGTGCCGGAGGTGTAGTTCAGGCTGATCGCGTCCCACTCGTCGTCGGGCATCGCCCAGTCGTGCTCGGGATCGCCCTCGGCGAGGAACGCCTCGTAGTCGCGGGTGCCGAGGGCCTCGCCGGCGCCGGCATAGTGCGGATCGTCGTAATCGATCACCAGCAGGCTGCGCCCGGTCTGCGCCAGCGCGTCGCGCGCGACGCGCGAGAACTCCCGGTCGGCGACGAGGACCTTGGCCTCGCCATGATCGAGGCAGAAGGCCAGGGCCGCGGCGTCGAGGCGGGTGTTGAGGGTGTTGAGCACCGCGCCGGCCATCGGCACGCCGTAGTGGCACTCGATCATCGCCGGCGTGTTGGCGAGCAGCACCGCGACGGTGTCGCCCCGGCCGATCCCGTGGGCGGCGAGCGCCGAGGCCAGGCGGCGGCAGCGGGCGTAGAGCTCGGCATAGCTGCGCCGCAGGGGCCCGTGGATCACCGCGACCTGGTCGGGAAACACCCGCGCCGCCCGGTCGAGATAGCCCAGCGGCGTCAACGGCTGGTGGTTGGCCGGATTCCGGTCGAGGTCGCGGTCGTAGATCGTGTCGCGGCGCATGGCGGCCTCCCGGCGAGCAAGGCCCGGACAGTACCGCGCACGGCAGCGTGATCCAACGGCCTGCGGCCGCCCGGATCAGTGGTGGCGCTCGGCCCGGAGCTCGCCGAGGGCGCGCGGATCCTGCAGGAACTTGGCGAGCTCGAAGCCGATCTCGATCATCAGGCCGTCGATCAGCTTGGTCAGGTTCGCCTCCCCGAGGCCGTCGGCGAGGGCGCGGAGCGCGATGGCGTGCTCGGCCATGCGGTTCACGAGGCGCTCCGTCTGGCGCAGGTCCGCCGACCGGTTCTCGGTGAGATCGATCGCGATGCCCCGCCCCTGCGCCGTCCCGTCGACCGCATTGCGCTCGACGCGCCCGCGGATGAGGAGCTTGCGCACGCCCGCCGCCGATTCGACGGTCCGGAACTCGGCCTCGACCGGCCCGCCGATCTCGCCGGCCGCGTGCAGGCAGCTCTCGACCCGGCTGCGGTCCTCGGGATGGGTCCGCTCGAGGAACGTGTCGATCGATACCCCGCCGGCGGCGACCTCGGGATCGAGGCCGAGCAAGCCGGCGAAGTCGCCCGACAGCGTGAGACGCCCCGCCCAGTGATCGTGCACCCAGGCGCCGACGACGCCGGAGGCGTCGAGGACAGCCCGGAGCTCGTCGTTGGAGTGCGGGTTCGGAGCCTGTGCCATGCAACTCCTAAAGGCCGGCGGCAGCAAAAATAAACTTGAGGTACGATCGACGGACGGGATGGCGCCCTCGAAAAGCAATCTAAGGCATCGCTTCCTCTAAGAAAAGTGAGAACCGACAGGGAGCCCTCGAAAACAAACTTGAGGTTGGAAAAACCCTCCGCATCCCGGGTCTCGGGCCGCGTTCCGGAGCCGGCGGATGGAGAGCGGATGCCGGCCGGCCCGAGACGGCGCCCGCCTCCGTTAACGGCCTCTTAACCATAACCGACGCGATATCGGGATCACGGCATCCCTGGGTCACAGGATCCTCGCCTTCGCGCGGAGCTCCCCGATTCTAGGTTGCCCGGAGCGCGTGCGCCGCAACTCCGGCTTTGGCCTGCGAACGGGACGGCGGCATGCCCGCGCCCGGCAGGACGCCGGATCGTGCCGCACCGCGACGCGCATGCGCGCGCTTTTGAGCCAAGGCAGCTTGAACCGAGGACCGGCCGATGAAAGCGATCACCTTCGTCACCCAGAAGGGGGGCAGCGGCAAGAGCACGCTCTGCATCTCGCTCGCGGTCGCCGCACAGGAGGCCGGCCGCTCGGTCTGCATCCTGGAGATGGACCGGCAGGCCACGATCTCCGACTGGCTCGACCACCGCACCGCGGAGGGCCCCGAGGTCGCGCAGATCGATGCGACGCAGATCGACGCCGTGATGACCCAGCTTCGGGACTCGGCCTACGACTACGTCTTCATCGACACGCCCGGCGTCGATTCCACCGGCACCCTCTCGGCGATCCGCGCCGCCGACCTCTGCATCATCCCGTGCCGGCCGACGCCCGCGGACCTGCGCGCCTTCAAGCCGACGCTGGCCGCCGTGTACCGGCTCGAGAAGAAGTTCGCCTTCGTCCTCAACCAGACGCCGCCGCGCTCCTACCGCATCCGCGACGCGGCCGACGGCCTCGCGGTGCTGGGCATCCTGCCCGACGTCAACATCGTGGCGCGCACCGACCACCAGGACGCGATCGGCGTCGGCCAGGGCGTCACCGAGTTCAACCCGAAGGGGCAGGCGGCGGGCGAGGTGCGCCGGCTGTGGTCCTGGATCGAGAAGCGCACGCAGGCGGGCAAGGTCGGATCGGGACAGGCGGTCTCGGGCAAGCCCGTTTCGGGCCAGATAGGATCCGGCAAGGCGGTGAAGCATGTCGAAGCCGCCTAAGCTCAATCTCGCCTCGATCGTCGCGGCCTCGGTGCCGGCCGCACGCGCCGTGCCGCAGACCGCCGAGATCGTCCAGCTCGACCGCGGCGCGAGCCCGCCGAAGCGCGGGCCCGCCACCCTGAAGGAGCGCGCCCGGCAGATGTCGGTCTATCTCGAGCCGCCGGTCTACGACCAGCTGCGCGACCTCGCCTATGCCGAGCGCACCAAGATGCACGCGATCATGCTGGAAGCCCTCGACCTGCTGTTCAAGCAGCGCGGCGCCCGCTCGATCGAGCAGCTCTCGGAGCCGCTTCAGCGCTGAGCCTCCGCAACCGCACCGGCGAGATCACGGGTACGGGCCTTGCCCCCGCCCGGTCTCGCCGATCCGCGTGCGAGCGGTTTCTGAACGATCCTGGAACGTCTTGGCGCCGAACGCTCAAGCGATGCGGGAACGCGAAACCCTGTGAATCGCAGCGGTCGGACGGCGCGCGGCGCGTTCCGTTCAGGCTTCCTTTACGGCGTTCGGACAAGTGTCGGTTCGTTCGGTCGCCGCCCCCTTGTGCAGGGGGCGAGCCGGACGCCCCGGCGTAACCGCTCCCGTGCGGGCCGGACCTTCGGCACGTGGCGTACAGGCGGATCCGGTGGGCATGGCGCGTTCGACGCTTCTTCGAATCCCGGATTCGCGCCGCGGCCCGCTTCCCTTGCGGCGCCTGCTCGCGGTCTCGGCGATCGCGCTGGCCACCGCCAACTGCAGCACAAACCCGCAGAAGTTCGCCGGCCCCGCCGGCAACGGGCTCGACCCGAAATACGGCGTGAAGACCAGCCCGCGCCTCTACAACGAGGGCGACGTGATCCCGAAGGGCGGCGGACGCCGCTTCTCGGGCAAGCCCTATGTGGTCGCCGGCCGCACCTACGTGCCCAAGGAGGATGCCCGCGGCTACGTCCGCGAGGGCCTGGCCTCGTGGTACGGCGCCGCCTTCCACGGGCGGATGACCGCCAACGGCGAGGTGTTCGACCGCCACTCGATCGCCGCCGCCCACCCGACCCTGCCGCTGCCGAGCTACGTCCGCGTCACCAACACCGCGAACGGCTACTCGATGGTGGTGCGCGTCAACGACCGCGGCCCCTACCATGCCGACCGCGTCATGGACGTCTCGGAGGAGGTCGCCCGGGCGCTCGAGTTCCACAACAAGGGCACCGCGCACGTGCGCGTCGCCTATCTCGGCAAGGCCTCGGTCGCCGGCTCCGACGACCGCAAGCTCCTGGCGACGCTGCGCACCGACGGCGGGCCGGCGGGCGTGCGCACCCCGGTGATGGTGGCCGATCTCGGGCCCTCGGAGGAGCCGGAGCGGTTCTCGCGCACGACGCCGGCGCCGCTGGCGTTCAAGCCGGCACCGGAGCGCGAGGAGCGCGACGAGGCCCCCGCCCCGCATCCGGTGCGCGCGCCGATCGTGCTGGCGCGGGCACCGGA
>NZ_VRUV01000225.1:0-7181 GCF_008039455.1 Methylobacterium sp. WL116 | reverse complement strand
CCCCTACGCCCACCTGATCCTGACGCCGGACGCCGCCGCAGGCCGGCGGCCGGAACAGGACCCGCGCAGGCCGAGAAGGCGCGCGAGGTCGACCACCGGAACCGGCTCTCCGCCGAGGTTGAGGAACCCCGCGAGCCAGCCGCCGCAGGCCGGCGGCCGGAACAGGACCGGCAGCGGCAGCACCTCGCCGGCCGCGGATCGCGGCAGCGCGCATGGGGTGCCCGCGACGTCGAGGAGCAGGTAGCTGAGCGAGGCCGTCTCGGGCTGGGCCACCGGCGTTCCGTGCTCTCGCGCTCGTTGGAAGGGGGGACGAGGATCGGTGATAGGCCGGGCGCCGATGCGGGGCAATCGCGCCGCGCGCCGTCGGGCCGGGCTGCGGCAAATGCTTCGCAGAGGCCGGATCCTTCGCGGCGGCCCGGCTCTCCGCCGGAATGCCGTTGACCATCGCCGAGGCCTTCGTTAAGACACCGGTCACTTTTCACGCGGAGCGCCATGCGGGCGGCCCGCGTTGGGCGAGAGATCGATCCCGATGACGACGATCCTTTTCGTAGCGGAAGCGCCACCGACGGGGCGGCCCTGATCTCAGGGCCGCGATCCGGGCGGTGGCGCATGCAGGGTCCCTCGCGGGGCCCTTTTTTGTTGCCCGCGCCGATCGACGACATCGAGACGACGAAGACCAGCAAGGCGAGCAGGAGGAAGACGATGGGCGGCGAGGTCATGACCGGGGCCGAGATGGTCATCCGGGCGTTCCAGGATCAGGGTGTCGACACGCTGTTCGGGTATCCCGGCGGCGCGGTGCTGCCGATCTACGATGCGCTCTTTCACCAGGACGCGGTCAAGCACGTGCTGGTCCGCCACGAGCAGGGCGCCGTGCACGCCGCCGAGGGCTATGCCCGCTCGTCGGGCAAGGTCGGCTGCGTGCTCGTCACCTCGGGTCCCGGCGCCACCAACATCGTCACCGGGCTGACCGACGCGCTGCTCGACTCGATCCCGCTCGTCTGCATCACGGGCCAGGTCCCGACGCACCTGATCGGCACCGACGCGTTCCAGGAATGCGACACGGTCGGCATCACGCGCCACTGCACCAAGCACAACTACCTGGTCAAATCGATCGACGACCTGCCGCGCATCCTGCACGAGGCCTTCTACGTCGCCTCTCACGGCCGCCCCGGCCCCGTCGTCGTCGACCTGCCCAAGGACATCCAGTTCGCGAGCGGGCTCTACGAGCGTCCCTCGGTCGACGGGCACAAGACCTACAAGCCGGCGGTGAAGGGCGATGCGGACAAGATCCGCGCCGCCGTCGAGCTGATGGCGCAGGCGCGCCGCCCGGTCTTCTACACCGGCGGCGGCGTGATCAATTCCGGCCCCGAGGCCTCGCGCCTGCTGCGCGAGCTCGTCGCCGAGACGGGCTATCCGGTCACCTCGACCCTGATGGGCCTGGGCGCCTTCCCGGCCTCCGACGACAGGTTCCTCGGGATGCTGGGGATGCACGGCACCTACGAGGCCAACCTCGCGATGCACGAGTGCGACGTGATGATCTGCGTCGGCGCGCGGTTCGACGACCGCATCACCGGCCGGCTCGACGCGTTCTCGCCGTTCTCGAAGAAGATCCACATCGACGTCGACGCCTCCTCGATCAACAAGGTGGTCAAGGTCGACGTCGGCATCGTCGGCGATTGCGGATCCGTGCTCGCCGACATGCTGGAGGCATGGCGCGCCCTCCCGGCTCAGCCCGAGAAGTCCAACTTCGACGGGTGGTTCGCCAAGATCCGCACCTGGCGGGCGCGCGAGTGCCTCGCCTACTGGCCCTCGGGCACGATCATCAAGCCGCAGCACGCGGTGCAGCGCCTCTACGAGGCGTGCAAGGACCGCGAGACCTACATCACCACCGAGGTCGGCCAGCACCAGATGTGGGCGGCGCAGTACTTCAAGTTCGAGGAGCCGAACCGCTGGATGACGTCGGGCGGCCTCGGCACCATGGGCTACGGCCTGCCCGCGGCCATCGGCACGCAGCTGGCCCATCCCAAGGGCCTGGTCATCGACATCGCGGGCGAAGCCTCGATCCTGATGAACATGCAGGAGCTCTCGACCGCGGTGCAGTACCGCCTGCCGGTCAAGATCTTCATCCTGAACAACGAGTACATGGGCATGGTGCGCCAGTGGCAGGAGCTGCTGCACGGCTCGCGCTACTCGCAGAGCTACTCGGAGAGCCTGCCGGACTTCGTCAAGCTGGCGGAGGCCTACGGCGCCAAGGGCATCCGCTGCGACAAGCCGGGCGACCTCGACGCGTCGATCGCCGCGATGCTCGACTACGACGGGCCGGTCGTGTTCGACTGCATCGTCGACAAGAAGGAGAACTGCTTCCCGATGATCCCGTCGGGCAAGGCGCACAACGAGATGCTGCTCTCCGACTACCTCGGCGAGACCGGCATGGAGATCGGCGACGTGATCTCCGAGGAAGGCAAGATGCTGGTGTAGCCTCTTAGTTGCAGCCCGACCCTGGGGTCGGGCTGCGGTCCGCCGCCTCGGCGGCGACGCGCAGCCGTGCTTGCCTCGCGCCAGGGGTGCGAGACCGCGGATCGAACGAACTGGACGACGAGGACGCGCCCCGCGATGAACGCCATGAACACCCACTACCCCGATGCCGGCCGGATCGAGGCCGTCAACCGGCACACCCTCGCCGTGATCGTCGACAACGAGCCGGGCGTGCTCGCGCGCATCTCCGGGATGTTCTCGGGACGCGGCTACAACATCGAGAGCCTGACGGTGTCGGAGACGGAGGAGGCGCGCCATCTCTCGCGCATCACCATCGTCACCGCCGGCACCAACGCGGTGATCGACCAGATCAAGGCGCAGCTCGACCGCCTCGTGCCGGTGCACCGGGTCGTCGACCTGACCCTCCAGGGCAGCGCGCTTGAGCGCGAGCTCTGCCTGGTGAAGGTGGCGGGGCAGGGCGAGCATCGCGGCGAGGCGCTCCGGCTCGCCGCCGCCTTCGGCGCCAAGACGCTCGACGCGACGCTGACCTCCTTCGTGTTCGAGCTGACCGGCGCGACCGAGGAGATCGACCGCTTCATCCGCCTGATGACCGTGCTCGGCCTCGTCGAGATCTCCCGCACCGGCATCGCCGCGATGGGCCGCGGCGCCGACCCGATGTGACGGATTTCCGACGACGGTGCTAAGGTGCCGTCGCGATGCCGGAGGGCTGGGGATGCGGGCACGGCTCGAACGAAAAGGGGACGACCTCGTCCTCGCGGTGTCGGAAGACGACGTGCGCGAACTCGGGTTGGTGGTCGGCCAGGACGTCGAGATCCATCCTGTCCGGGTCGCATCCGCTTCCGAGCCCGCGCGGCGCTTCGTGAACGGTTTCCCGATCTACACGATGGCCGAGATGGCCGCGGAGATGCGGCGGCTCGGACCCGACTTCGAGCCTCCGACCGTCGATTGGGGGCCGGATGTCGGCTCCGAGATCATCGATGACGACGATCCCCGCTGAACGCATCCTCCGCCCCGGCGACTTGATCCTCGTCGACCTCGATCCTGTCCTTGGGACCGAGCAGCGCGGGCGACGTCCGGCCCTGATCGTTTCGACCCTCGAGATGAACACGCTGACCCGACGGATCATCATCTGCCCGATCACACGGAACCTCGATCCCTGGCCGACGAAAGTTCTCCTGCCCGACGGCGTCGGCGCGGCGGGGGCGATCCTCGTCGATCAGGCTCGCTCGATCGATCGAAAGGCCCGAACGCTCCGGTCTCTCGGAGCCGTTCCCGCCCCCATCCTGCAGGAAGTCCGCTCGAAGCTGGCCGCTCTCATCGGCGTGCGCATCGGCGATGCGGCAGAGACAAGCGCGCGCCCATGACCACCCTCTACTACGCCCCCGGCGCCTGCTCGCTCGCCGCGCACATCGCGCTGGAGGAGGCGGGCGCGCCCTACGACACCGTGCGCCTCGACCTCGCCGCCGGCGACCAGCGCGCGCCGGAATACCTCGCGATCAACGAGCGCGGCCGGGTGCCGGCCCTGGTCGCGGGCGACTGGGTCCTCACCGAGAATTCGGCCATCCTGCGCCACGTCGCCCGCGCGCACCCGGAGGCGAGGCTCTGGCCCGAGGACCTGAAGGCGCAGGCGGTGGCCGACGAGTGGCTGTGCTGGCTCTCGATCAACCATCACCCGGCCTACGCCCATATTCGCCGGCCGGAGCGCTACAGCAACGACGAGGCGGCGCTGCCCGGCATCCGCGCCAAGGCGGCCGACACGTTCGGCGACCTGTGCACGATGACCGAGGTCCGGCTCTCGAACGGCGGCTGGGCTGTGCAGGATCGCTACAGCGTGGTCGACGCCTACCTGATGGTCTTCTGGGTCTGGGCCCGCGGCCCAACGCTGCGGTTCGACATGCCGGCCCGCTTCCCGTCCTGGACCGCCCACGCCCGCACGATGGCCGAGCGGCCGGCCGTGCAGGCCGTCTTCGCCCGCGAGGGCCTGCCGCTTCCCGCCTGACGCGCGCCTGCGACTGGACGCCTTGCGGCCGGCGACGAATCACCCTATCAGGCGAACCGTACGGTACGGTACGGCTCGGCACCCGATGGCAGCAGGCTCGGCGATCCACGACGCGACCCCCTCGGTCCGCCAGCAGGCCGTGTTCGATGCGGTCCTGGACTTGATGGTGGAGGCGGGCGACCAGCTCACCATGGATGCGGTCGCGCGCCGGGCGAGCTGCTCGAAGGAGACGCTGTACAAGTGGTTCCGGGACCGCGACGGCCTGCTGACAGCGACGGTGCAATGGCAGGCCTCGCGCGTGCGTGCCGGGCAGTACGAGGCCCGCGCGCTCGACGTCGCCGCCCTGAGCGAGAGCCTTCGCGATTTCGCGACAACCTGGCTCGGCGTGATCTCGAGCCGGGCCTCGATCGCCCTGAACCGCATTGCCATCGGCGACGCGGCGTCTCGGAAGAGCAACCTCGGCAGCATCGTGCTCGCCAACGGGCGCTTCGCGATCGGCGACCGCCTGAAGCCGGTGCTGGAGGCCGGCCGCGCGGCGGGGCTTCTCGCCTTCGACGACAGCGAGACCGCCTTCCGGACCTTCTTCGGCCTCGTCGGCCGCGACGTGCAGATCAGACTTCTGCTCGGCGATGCGATCGTCTTCGACGCCGCCGAGATCAGACGCGACGCCGCCCGGGCGGTGGAGCAGTTCCTGGCCCTCTACGGCCAGCCCAAGCGCTAACCACAACCCCTTCACGAGAGAGGACACACATCATGCGGGTCTACTACGATCGCGACGCCGACCTGAACCTGATCAAGGGCAAGAAGGTCGTCATCGTCGGCTACGGCAGCCAGGGCCATGCCCACGCGCTCAACCTGCGCGATTCCGGCGTGAAGGACATCGCCATCGCGCTGCGCGAGGGCTCGGCCACCGCCAAGAAGGCGGAAGGCCAGGGCTTCAAGGTGATGTCGGTCGCCGAGGCCGCCAAGTGGGCCGACGTCGTGATGATGCTCACCCCCGACGAGCTGCAGGGCGACATCTACAAGGAGTCGCTGGAGCCGAACATGAAGCAGGGCGCCGCCCTCCTGTTCGCCCACGGCCTCAACGTGCACTTCAACCTGATCGAGCCGCGTCCCGACCTCGACGTGCTGATGGTCGCCCCGAAGGGCCCCGGCCACACGGTCCGCGGCGAGTACCTCAAGGGCGGCGGCGTGCCGACCTTGATCGCCATCGCCCAGGACGCCTCGGGCAACGCCCACGACCTCGGCCTGTCCTACGCTTCGGCCAACGGCGGAGGACGTGCCGGCATCATCGAGACCACCTTCAAGGAAGAGTGCGAGACCGATCTCTTCGGCGAGCAGGCCGTGCTGTGCGGCGGCCTCGTCGAGCTGATCAAGGCCGGCTTCGAGACCCTGGTCGAGGCGGGCTACGCCCCCGAGATGGCCTATTTCGAGTGCCTGCACGAGGTGAAGCTCATCGTCGACCTCATCTACGAGGGCGGCATCGCCAACATGAACTACTCGATCTCGAACACCGCCGAGTACGGCGAGTACGTCACCGGCCCGCGCATCGTCACGTCCGAGACCAAGGCCGAGATGAAGCGCGTCCTGGACGACATCCAGTCGGGCATCTTCACCCGCAACTGGATGCTGGAGAACAAGGTCGGCCAGACCTCGTTCAAGGCCACTCGCGCCAAGCTCGCCCGTCACCCGATCGAGGAGGTCGGCGCCAAGCTCCGCGGGATGATGCCGTGGATCTCCGAGAAGGCGCTGGTCGACAAGACCAAGAACTGATTCTCTTCGGACCTTCGGTCGCGCCGTTCCCGACGACCGTCGACGAGGAAGGCCGGCCCCGTGGAAGCGGGGTCGGCCTTTTTCATGCGCCGGCCAAACGCGGCAATTGCCCGCGCGGACGTTTGAGGGGACAGTGCCGCCGCGAAATTCCGGGACAACTCGGCGACGCAAGGATCGCGGAGGCTCGGCCGGCTCAGGAGGAAACCATGGCCTCGCTCTATTCGGACGCGCACCGCGCGCTCCAGCAGGAATTCAAGACCACCAAGCTCGCCGACCGCCTCGACACCCAATGGGTGCACGAGACGATCCAGGACGACGAGGCGGCCTTCATCGGCTCGCGCGACATGTTCTTCCTGTCGACCGTCGATCCCGACGGCATGCCGACCGTCTCGTACAAGGGCGGCAGCCCCGGCTTCGTGAAGGTGCCGGACGACCACACGCTGGTGTTCCCCGGCTTCGACGGCAACGGGATGTTCTACTCGATGGGCAACATCGAGGGGCAGGCCAAGGTCGGGCTGCTCTTCATCGACTTCGAGACGCCGCACCGCATCCGCGTTCAGGGCACCGCCACGCTGCTGCGCGACGACCCGCTGATGGCGCGCTACACCGAGGCCAAGTACCTCGTGCGCGTCGACGTGGTGAAGATCTGGGTCAACTGCCCGCGCTACATCCACAAGTACGAGAAGGTCGCGCAGAACAAGTACGTCCCGACCCCCGGCAGGGAGACGCCGCTGGCCGCGTGGAAGCGCCTCGATCTCGCCGGCGACGTGATCTCCGACGCGGACAAGGCCCGCGTCGCCAAGGAAGGCCGCCTGGAGGTTCCGGAATACCAGGCGCTGGTCGCCCGCGGCGAGGCTTAGGCCTCAGGCGCCGAGCCGGCGCGCGAGGTCGGCGAGGTCGGCGGCCGCGAAGG